>CAMNHG010000001.1 GCA_946539105.1 uncultured Clostridia bacterium
TTGAAATAAGGATTGAAAATATCTTATCAATCTTACCTTGAAAAATCCTTAAATCAGGCATTATTTTTTTTCGCTCAAAAATATATCTTAAAGGATAGGTTAAGTGAGCAAGGCTGTCGAAATGCTCAAACGACGCAGTTTCGGCAAGCTCATCAAAATATTCGCTTAAAACCTCGTTTATATCTACCTTATCGAAGTCCATATAGTAAAAATCATCTCTGCCGCGCAGGTTATGGACTGAAGCAAGAATAAAGTCAAACTCGCCGTAGGCAAGGGCTTTTTTTGTCTGTGATGGATCGTGCATAGGCTCGCCGAGCTCAAGTCCGCGGAGAATTTTGAGTTTGCCTGAGTATTTTTTTATCGCTTCCGCGGTATCTGCAAGAGATTTCGGAATTTGTCTGTCAAAGCTGCCGAATTCGCAGTCTTCGCCGGAATTAATAAATTCCGCTTCACAGTGATCCGTGACAGCGATTATATCAAGATTAGATTTAACAGCCGCTTCACAAATCTGCTCAACAGTACTCTCGGCATCAAAAGAATTATCAGAATGTATATGTAAATCACATAGCATAGTACATAAACCTCCAATATGTATTATAGCATAATATACAAAGATTTTCAACATTTAATCTTGCTTTTATATGTTGACAAATTGAAAAAACTCCTTTGAAATTACAAAGGAGTTAAAAATTTCACTTATTTAAATCTTTTATTACTTTATCCGCGGCAAGCATTACGCCTAATTTGCCCGAATGAAAATTGAGTCCGCCCTGCATCCATACCGCGTATGGCTCACGCAAGGGCGCGTCGGCGGAAAGCTCTATAGATGAGCCGAGCGTGAACGCACCGGCAGCCATAATTACCTGACTTTCATAGCCGGGCATATCTGACGGAACGGGCTGTACAAAGCTGTCCACAGCCGAGCCGCTTTGGATACCTCCGCAAAAGCTGATTAGCTTTTGCTCGTCGCCGAGCATAATAAGTTGGATTATATCTCCCCTGTCGTCGTTATATTTAGGATTTGTTTCAAACCCGAGAATTTCGAATAACGCAGAAGCAAAAACAGCGGTTTTCAGTGCTTCGCCTGCGGCGTGGGGAGCGTTATACGCGCCGAGAAAAAGCTCGCGGTTAACGCCTAAGGTCGCGCCGATTTCCTTGCCTGTTCCGGGAGTAGTCAGTCGGTAGGCGCACATCTCGACCAATTCACTTTTGCCTGCTATGTAGCCGCCTGTCGGGGAAATTCCGCCTCCGGGGTTTTTAATAAGCGAGCCTGCCATAATATCTACTCCAACCGACAAAGGCTCAACCTTTTCTATAAACTCGCCGTAGCAATTATCGAGCATAATAATTGACTTTGGCGACACGCTTTTTGAGATATCGCAAATCTTTTTAATTTCTCTCCAGGTCAGGGTCGGGCGCAGGCTGTAGCCCCTTGAACGCTGAATATATACCATTTTCGGCTGTTTTTCGGCAATATCCTTTTTAAGTGCTTCGTAGTCCGCAGTTCCGTCGGGCAGCAGGTCGGTAATCTCAAAATTAATATTAAAATCCTTAAGCGAGCCGGGATAACCTCCTTCTATGCCAATGGCGGAGCGGATTGTATCATACGGCATTCCGGTAACGCAGAGCGCGGTATCACCGGGTCTGAGCATTCCGAACAAAGCTACCGTCAAAGCGTGAGTTCCGCTGACAAAGTTGTGGCGCACAAGCGCGTCCTCAGCGTCGAAAGCGTAAGCGTAAACTCTGTCGAGCGCGTCGCGGCCGAAATCATCATAACCGTAACCTGTAGAAGCGTTAAAGTAGCTCTCTCTTACTCCGGCATTTTGAAACGCCTTAATCATTTTTATTTGATTATATTCCTGAATTTCGTCAATCTCCTTCAACCTGTCCGCGCAAAGCTCCATTGCTTTTTCGGACGCGTGAAGGATTTTTTCGTCTATATCAAAAAACTTCAAATTCTCACCTTACAAAATAGTATTCACGCCAAACGCCGTATTCTTCAAAACCGAGGTTTTTGTAAAAGTCAACATTGGCGTTTTGAGCTCTGTGTAGATAAACCGCCTTGTTCTCGGCAACGAGTACATTAGTTAAGTATTTAATCAACGCGGAACCAAATCCCCTTCTGCGGTAATCGGGATCGCAGGATACCGCACCGATAACCGCACCGTCAGTGCTTTCTGCTACAGTCATTGCGGAAGCCGCACAGACACCGTTCTCCCTGATACCGACAAGACGCGCCGTGTTATGACGCAGTTTATGATTTACGTCAACATAAAAATCATCAAACGGCGGAGGAGTAAAGTTTTCATCAGCGGATTTTTCAATCATTTCATATACAGATTTAATATCCGGTTCGTAAAAATCAAGCTCGCTGTCGTTGTCCTCGAACGCTGAACAACGCACAAGCACCACGCCTGAAAGCGTTTTGCACCCGTTTAGCTCGAGCCTGAACCTGCCGTCACAGATAACCGCCGACGCGCCTGCAACACGCATAAATGACGACACCTCGCCGATATCGCTTTGCTTGGTTAAAAATAAAATAAAATTTGATCCGTTACGCGCAATCGCTCCGGTAAAATCTCCGCTGTCATTTTGCAAAAGCCAGTAATCGACAAATACAAGGTCTGGGCTGTAGCTGTTATAAAGCGAAATTATACGGCAGGCAAACGGATCGGAGCTTGATATGCCGTTTATTGTTTCTATAAAATTGTCAGCTTCAAGTGCTGAAATAATCATTTAATACACCTGTTATTCAAAAATTTGAGTGCAGAGGTCTCGAACCAAGGTCAAAATACTTTCGCAGTCTGCTTTATTTGCGGTGCAGTTGGGAGCGTGCAGGTATCTGCACGCGAGCGAAACCGCCAGGGTGCGAACGCCTCCCCTGCTTTTATGGATTTCTCCCGAATCGTTACCGCCTGCAACAGCACGCTTGTACTGAGCGTTCACCCCGAGCTTTTCTGCACGGTCAAACGCCAGCTTAACAAGCTCCTTATCATAGATAGTGCGCCTGTCCATAACTGAAATAACAGCACCCTGTCCGAGATTGCAAACCTGCTTTGTGCTGTCTATCTCGGGAATATCCGCCGCTGTTGTGGTTTCTACAACAATAGCATAATCCGGGTTTACGGTATATGCGGCAACCTTCGCGCCGCGCAAGCCCACTTCCTCCTGAACAACAAAGGTAAAGTAAGCGTCATAATCGAGCTCGCTTTTTATCAGCTCAATCAGCACAAGACAGCCGAAACGGTCGTCAATCGCCTTTGAGCTTATTGTATAAGCATTCTCGGTAAATTTCGAGTCAAAGGTTACGCTGTCGCCGTAATTTACATATTTTTCAGCTTCCTGTCTGCTGTCAGCTCCGATATCAATATACATATCGCTCATTTCTGGGATTGCTTCGCGCTCTTCTCCCTTGGTCAGGTGAATCGGCTTGATTCCGATTACTCCGAGAACAGAGCTGCCGCCGATATAGACTCGCTTTCCGGGCAGGATTCTGCGGTCAAGTCCGCCTACCTCGTCAAACTTAAGATAACCGTCGGAGGTTATATCTGTAATCATCAGCCCAACTTCGTCCATATGCGCAGAGAGCATTAACCTTTTAGGAGCGGTTTTTTTGCCCTTCTTAAAAACTATAATATTGCCGAGATTGTCGATTTTTATATCGTCGGCAAAGTTCTTGATTTCAGATAAAATAATATTCCTTACGCTGTTCTCATCGCCGGAAACGGAGCGTGCCGAGCATAGCTTTTTGAGCAGTTTATAATCAACCATTAAAAGCACCTCCGCACATGATATATTCGTAAATCAACCCGGCTGTCGCCTTGATATCCGACAAGCTTATAACCTCCGCCTGAGTGTGCATATAGCGTTCCGGAATTGAAATCAACGCGGTTTTAACTCCGCTTTTGCTTACCGAAATATGGTCGGCGTTTGTGCCTGTTGAACCCGAAAGCGGTTCAAGCTGATAAGGAATATTTTTTTCTTTTGCAAGAGCTATGAGCTTATTTGTCATAGCCTTGTTTAAGACAGGAGAAATACCGATCATCGCGCCTTTATTAAGCTCAACAGACGCGTACTGTCCTGAAATATCAGGTTGATTTGCAAAGCTGACATCTACGCTTATAGCTTCGTCCGCATCAACAGTGTACGCTCCCGTTACAGCACCTGTTCCGAAGGTTTCTTCCTGAACACTGAGCAAAATTACAACCTTATAGTCGCAGTCTTTACCCTTTAGCATATCCGCAAGGTAAATCAGCGCGGCCGCTCCGCATCTGTTATCAAGTGCCGGTGAAGTAATTTTATCGCCTATAAGATCCATAGGCTCTGATACAAAGGTCAGCTTATCGCCTATATTTAAATGCTTTTTCAGCTCACTGCCGGGCATTCCGAAATCAACCCAGGTTTTTGTAATGGGAGTTGCCTTATCCTCGGTTCCGTTTGTCAGGTGCGGAGGCAAACAGCACACAGTACCGCGAAGTCCGTCCTCGGAAACGAGAACGGTATCTTGCAGAACTCTAACATCAATTCCACCGCATTTATCGACCTTTGCAAAGCCGTCGTCGTTAATGTCGGTGACAATCAGCCCGATTCTGTCAAGGTGAGCGTCGAGCAGAATTGTTTTATCGGATTGCAGATTTCCTGTTACGGCGTAAAGATTGCCGTTATGATCATATGAAACTTCGGCAATTTCTTTTAAATAACCCGCTGCTGTTTCGGCTGCGGTTTCCTCGCTGCCGGAGACACCGTAAGCAGAACACAAATCAAAAATCAGTTGCTTAATATCCATAAAAAATTACTTTAAGCTGTTAACTATTGACTTAAAGTGATTACCTCTTTCTTCAAAATTCTTGTAAAGTCCAAAGCTCGCGCTTGCCGGAGAGAGCGAAACAATATCGCCCTTTACAGCATATTTCTTTGCCTCGGAAACAGCTTCTTCCATATTTGTAACTCTTATAATCTTAATCGCGTTTTCGTCGTAATTATCGGCATTTTTAACCGCTTCTTCAATCTTCGAAGCGGTGTCGCCGAGCAAAACGAGAACCTTTACCTTGTTGTTAATTACAGGGCCAAGCGGTTCATACGGAATATGCTTGTCGTAACCGCCGGCGATAATTATAATTTTCTCTTTATAGAGCGAAAGCGTGCCTAGCGCGGTTCTTGTGGGGCTGGATGCGATAGAGTCGTTGTAATATTTTACTCCGTCAAACTCGCGGACAAACTCCGCTCTGTGGGCAACTCCGCCGAAGCTCTGAGCAACGCTCTTGATAGTATCAACACTGACAAGTCCCCATACAGCCGAAATTGCCGCAAGGTAATTTTCTACGTTGTGCATACCGGGAATTTTAATATCGGAAATATCCATAATCTCGGTTTTCTTGCCGTAATCGCTGTAAACAACGGTTGTTCCGTCAAGGTACGCGCCGTTAAAAAGCTCCTCTTTTACGCTGAACTTTGTAAGCTGACCGCGGACATCCTTTGAAAAGCTGTTAGCAATTTCGTTGTCGAGATTAACCACAGCCTTGCCGAAAGCGTTTTGATGGAGGATAAGATTCTTTTTTGATTCTACATACTCGTCCATATCCTTATGCCAATCGAGATGATTCGGCGCGAGGTTTGTGACAACGGCTATATCGGGGCTTTTGCGCATAGTTATGAGCTGGAAGCTCGAAAGCTCGACTACGGCGTAGTCGTCATCGTTTACGCTTTCAATCTCAGGCAAAAGCGGCTTGCCGATATTTCCGCCGAGGTGTACGGTTTTGCCCTCTGCCTTTAGCAATTCGGAAATAATTGTAGTTGTGGTGGTCTTTCCGTCAGAGCCTGTAACCGCGATAATCTTGCACGGACAAAGGTCAAAGAACACCTCCATTTCCGATGTTATTATCTTGCCGTTTTCTTTAAGTGCCGAAAGCTCCGGCTTGTCGGGTTGAGTACCGGGACTGCGGAAAATGATATCCGCGTCGATATTCTTTAAGTAATCATCGCCCAAAAGTAACTTTGCGCCGTAGCCCTTTGCCTTAATTCCGTTTTCTCCCAATTTTTCAAGCGGCTGACGGTCGCAGGCGATAACCTCTGCTCCCTTTTCCGCAAACAGCTTGATTAACGGCAGGTTACTTGTTCCGATTCCGATAAAAGCAACCTTTTTGCCCTTAACGCTGTTAAAAAATCTATCTGTCTGAGTGCTCATAGATATCCCTCATTTACTATTTATTCACATTATAATATTATACAATCTAAATGAGAAAATTTCAACCATAAACAGGATATTGCAATAATATTGAAATATTTTTTATTTAATGTTAAAATATGTACGGTGATATTATGCTTTATGATTTTATTTTGGCTGACAAAAAATCAAAAAAGCCGATGTACAGGCAGATATATATATCCGTCAGAAACGCCATAGAAAGCGGAAACCTGAAAAAAGACACCAAGCTGCCGTCTGTTCGCAAGCTCAGTGCTGAGCTTAGCGTGTCTAAAACAACGGTTTTGGCGGCTTACGATCAGCTTTGCGCTGAGGGTTATATCAAAACAAAACCACAGAGCGGATATTTTGTCGCTGCTGAATTTAAAAATATTCCGAAGCTGCCCGATGAAGCAAATTATAATTCTAATTTAGAAAATAAGATTTATAAATATGATTTTTCATCAAAAAGCATTGACGAAAGCATAATTAACCTCACCGAATGGAAAAAGAATATCAAAGATGTTATAAATCGCAACTATTTATTGACATCTTACGGCAATGTTCAGGGCGAGGACGCGCTCAGGCACGCGCTTCAAAAGTACGCGCTGGGTACGAGGAGCGTAAACTCGCGAGCGGACAATATTGTTGTAGCCGCCGGAACTCAGGCTATATTATATATTTTATGCTCAATTTTAGGCTGTAATAAAAAAATTGCCGTAGCTAAGGACAGCTTTGTTCAGTCGGAATTTGTATTCAAGAGCTTTAACTACGATATAAATTATTTTGAAAGTGACAAATACGGTGCCACTGTTGATTCTCTCGAAAAAATCAACCCCGATATTCTTCTTATAAACCCGAACTTTACCGAGCCTTACGGCGCGAATATGCCTGTTACAAGAAGGCTTGAAATTATTAACGGAGCGAAGGCTCGGGGCGCGTTGATTATTGAGGACGATTACAACGGCGAACTCAGGTACAGCACACACCCTATGCCGTGCGTGCAAAACTACGATACCGAAAATACCGTTTATATAGGCTCGTTCTCAAAGGTGCTTTTGCCGTCGGTAAGAATAAGCTATATGGTGCTTCCGGACAGACTGATGAAAAAGTACAAAGAGATAAAAGCACTAACCAATCAAACCGCCTCAAAAACCGAACAGCTCGCGCTTGCGGGATATATCAATACCGGTAAAATTGACGTCCACCTCAGAAAGGCTCGCAGAGTTTACCTTGAAAAGAGCAAAACTGTTATTAAAAGCGTTGAAAAATATTTTAGGGGCTGTTCGATAATTTTTAACGAGACCTCTCTTTACATTAAAATCAAATTAAATTTTGAAATTGACCGTAAAAAGATTGAAAAAGAATTTGCCGGCAATTCAATCAGCGTTATGCCCTTTAACAACAATGAATTAGGCTTGAGCTTTTCGGGAATCCCAAACGACAAAATTGACGAAGGAATCCGCCTGATAAGCGAGATTATATACAAAAATAAGCACTGACATCATTTTTGATGCCGGTGCTTATTCTTTATATTACGTGCCGAAAACCATGTCCGCTTCCTTTAATCTGCAATAATTTTTTCCGCCCTCGGCATAAGTTTCAAAAATTCCGCCGACGGTTACGGGAGTGCCTACCGACGGATAGTCGTCAGGGAATTTATGCTCGCCTTTCCGGCTGAACTCAATTCCGCTTGAACAGCAGGCTGTAGCATCCTTAATGAGGCAGGCGTAGTAGTATGTGCCGGTTTTAATGTCGGTATAAACATCAAAGGTGCCCTGCATTTTGACGGTTTTTCCGATGTACTTTTCGGGTGTGGAAACCATTGCGGCAACCTCTGAATAAACCATATTGCTGTTAAGTGTGGTTAAATCTACCTCAGCGTCATAATCAAGCTCGGGATATTTGATATTTGCCGCGGGAGCAACGGTTGCGGGAGCCGTAGCTTTGCCCACGGTTGTCGGCTGAGTTTCAGCCGCGCTTGAAAGGATATCCGCTACCCCCTGTCCGTTTGACTTTGATGTTTTGTTTTCCGCAGAGTTACCGGAGCAGCCAACCGTTCCAAATGTGATAATAACCGCGAAGATCAAACAAATTAGTTTTTTCATCTTACCCTCTCCCTGATAAACCCAATTAACCAGAATATAAAGAATACTACAATATCAACCGCAACGATTGTTGAGCCGACAGGCGTACCCTTTGGCGTGATGATAGAAATTATGATACCGAGTGCCGCGCATATTACAGAAAGACAAGCCGAACAGATTGTTACTGACTTAAAGCTCTTGAATACGCGCATCGCAGAAAGTGCCGGGAAAATCACAAGTGCCGAAATAAGCAGCGAGCCTACCAGGTTCATAGCCAACACAATAATTACCGCTATGATAACCGCGATAATCAGGTTATATATGCTGACCCTTGTTCCGGTCGCTCTTGCGAAATTCTCGTCAAAGGTGACTGAGAAAATTTTGTTATAGAAGAAGATGAACGCAAACACTACGATTACCGAGAGGATTATACATACCCAAACCTCAAGCTCGCTAAGTGTAAGAATTGAGGTCGAACCAAACAGTGTGGTACAGACGTCGCCCGAAACATTTGACGAAGTGCTAAACACATTCATCAAAAGGTAACCGATTGCAAGTGCTCCTACAGAAATCATCGCGACTGCCGCGTCACCCTTGATTCTCGCGTTGCTGCCTGTCCTCAAAAGCAAAATCGCGCTGATAATCGTAACCGGCATAATAATAAGCATATCATTCGTAATTCCGGCTACAGCCGCAACCGCCATTGCGCCGAACGCCACGTGGGAAAGACCGTCGCCGATGAACGAAAAACGCTTAAGAACAAGAGTTACTCCGAGAAGCGACGAGCAAAGCGCGATTAAAACGCCGACGATTAGTGCGTACCTCACAAAAGGGTACTGCATATATGCCGCTAACTGTTCAAACATCAGAGCAGCCCCCTTTCCGCGCCGAAACGGCTGTCAAGGTACTGCTGACGGGTTCCGAAGAAAATTTCGTTGCCGATGTGCAGGATATGAGTTGCGTATTTAAGCGCGGCCTCTATATCGTGAGAAATCATTATTATCGTAATTTTATCCTTTTTATTAAGTCCCTCAATCAGGCTGTACATATCAGCCGTAACCTTCGGATCGAGCCCTGCCACGGGTTCGTCGAGCAGGAGCATTTTCTGCGTTGCGCATAGTGCGCGTGCCAACAGAACCCTCTGCTGCTGACCGCCCGAAAGCTCGCGATAACAGCGGTTTTGCAGATTGTCAATGCCCATACGCTTAATATTTTCAGCCGCGCGTTGCTTTTCCTGCTTGGTATAAAACGGTCGAAGTCCGCATCTGCCCTGGTTGCCCGAAATTACGATTTCGCGAACGGAAGCCGGAAAGTCCTTTTGGACAACGGTCTGCTGAGGAAGATAGCCGATTTCGGTCTGCAAAAGTCCGTCGCCTGTTACTACCTTGCCGCTCATAGGTTTTTTAAGCCCCAATACGGTTTTCATAAGCGTTGATTTTCCCGAGCCGTTCTCTCCGACAATGCATAGATAATCGCCCGAATTTACCTCAAAGCTCAAATTGCTCAATATTTCCTTGCCCTCGTAGCCGAGAGTAAGGTTTTGACAGCTTAACTGTGCCATTTAATTACCCCTTTACCGCCTGAGTAAATACATCAAGATTATTTTTCATAATATCCAAATATGTCTTGCCGCCTTCAATTTCCTGCTTGCTGACGGATTGCATTGAGTCAAGCTCAAGAATTTTGGCGTTTTTTTGATTAGAAGTCTGCAAAACCGTGTTAGCAATTTTACCGTCTGAACCATCAATCTTCATAAGCGCGGGGAGCTTTAGTTCATCGAGCTTTTTTGAGAGGAAAGCAACGGTTTCAAAGCTCGCTTCGGATTCCGCCGAACAACCGGAGAATGCCGCGTAATACTTGAGGTTATAATCATCCAGCATATACCTGAACGGAAAACGGTCGGCAAAAATCAATGTGTCGTACTTTGCGGTATCCCTGACGGATTTATACTGTGCGTCAAGTTCATTTAACTTCTTTAAGTATTCCTCTGTATTTTTGCTGTAGATTTCTTTATTTTCCGCGTTTTTTTCGCTGAGTTTATCAGAAATTTTACCGCAGAGTAACGAGGCGTTTTTTAGGGAAAGCCATACGTGCTCGTCAAGCTCCGGTTCATCTTCTTTTTTATCGGAATCGCCCTGCATACCCTCAACGGTTTCTTCCTCTTTTGCCTTTGTGCCGAGTTCGTCCAAAAGGTTAATTACTGTCATTTCCTTGTTGACCGCTCCTTTGAGCGCGTCATTGACCCATTTGTCAGATTCTCCGCCGACATAGATAAACACGTCGCAGTTAGAGATTTTTACAATATCCTCCGCTGTGGGCTGATAGCTGTGGAAATCAGTTCCGTTTTCAACCAACAATGTCAGGTCAATGTCATCTAATCCGGCAGTGATATTTCTAACCCAGTCATACTCGGAAAAAATAGTTGTGACAATCTTTAGCTTTCCGTTATCCTTTGCAGGAGCTGACGAACAGCCGGCAAATACGGCAACCGCCGTCAGAGCCGCCATAATCAGCGATATAATTCTTTTCATAATATACTCCCTGTTAATTATTTTTACAGTCCTTGCATACTCCGTAAAGTACGGTCTCGGATTTATCTATAGTGAAGTCGTCGCTTTGAGCAAGGGTATTTATCAGCATATCGGCACATTCGGCGTTCATATGGTAGGTCTTACCGCATTTTTTGCAGGAAAGATGCAGACATTCCCTGCATTTGTGCGCGTCGGTATAAAGATAATAAACCTCGCGTGTGCCGCTTTTGCTGACGCGCCTTACCTTGCCTTCCTTTTCAAGATCGGAAAGATTGCGGTAAACCGCGCTTATGCTTACACCCATACCGCCGAGCTCTGATTCAATTATTTTTGCAGAAAGCTCCTCATCGGCGTGCTGTTCAAGAAAAGCAAGAAGGGCTTTGCGTTGCTTTGTCATATATTTAGGCATAATTACACTCCAATTTGCGAATCATTCGCAAATAATTATATCAGGGAATACGGTTAAAGTCAATAGATTTGCGAATAATTCGCAAATCTATTGCGATAAAAAATGCGCTGTATCAAAATACAACGCATCTGTAAGTAGATTAATCTTTAAAACACTTTTGAATCGCCTTGTACTCTCCAAGCACCAAAAGCGTGGTATCATCTGTCAAAACCGTATCAGGCTGTACCATAAAATCAATATTATCATCCTTTTTTAAGCCGATAATAGTAAGGCCGTATTTTTTTCTGACATCGAGCTGAACAATAGTTTTTCCAACCCAATATTCGGGGATAGAAACCTCATAAATAGAATATTTATCGTCAAGTGCTATATAGTCGAGAATATGGTCACTGCTGTATCGGATTGCTGCCCAGTTCGCTACCTGCTTTTCAGGATAAACAACCTTATCCGCTCCGTTTCGGAGAAGGAATCTTTCCTGTCCGTCGCGTTCCGCGCGCGCTACTACCAAGCTCGCTCCGAGTTCTTTTAAAAGATATGTTGTCTCCAGCGAGCTTTGAAAATCATTGCTGATTGTTACAAAACAAACATCAAAATTATCTACGCCGATTGATCGGAGAAAAGCCTCGTTAGTGCTGTCTCCGATTTGAGCATCGGTGACAATATCAATCGCGTCGTTAACCTTTTTCTCGTCAATATCAATGCCGAGGACTTCGTGACCGAGCTTGTCAAGCTGTACGGCAATATGTTTTCCGAATCTTCCGAGTCCTATAAGCAAAACAGATTTCATTGTTAATCTCCTATCCTACAATTATTTTTTCCTGGGGAAGTTTAGAAAGTTTTTTGGTTGATGTTGAAATTGCGGCGTAAAGTATTGTAAGTCCGCCGACTCTGCCCAGGAACATAAGCACCACAAGAATAATTTGAGACGCTATGCCGAGCGTCGGTGTAATTCCAAGAGTACAGCCTACGGTGCCAACCGCAGAAGCAGTCTCAAACAGACATAAGCCAAACGGTAAGCCCTCTATCATACAAATTGCCGATGCGCTGAAAAAGCACAGGGTAATATACATTAAAAAGAGAGTAGAGGCAGTTTTTATCGCACCGGGGTCAAGCCTTCTTCCGAAACACTCAGGATCCTGCTTGCGCTTGCAGGTTGATATTGCGTTAAGTACAAGCACGGCAAGGGTTGTGGTTTTCATACCGCCTGCTGTGGAGCCCGGCGAACCGCCGACGAGCATCAAGCCGATAAACACTGCCTGACCGATTACCGACATTGATCCGAGGTCAAGAGTGTTAAAGCCCGCGGTTCTGGTTGTTACCGACTGAAAGATTGAACCGAAGATTCTCTCACCTATCGGAAGCTCCGCAAAATCGTGCAGAAAGAAAAGAAGAGCCGGACCGATGATCAGTATTGCGGATGTGACAAGCACAATTTTACTCTGCAAGCTGTAATGTTTTAACTTAAACTTGTGATCGACTACATCCTTCCAAGTGATAAAACCGATACCGCCGACGATAATCAACAGCATTATAACGATGTTTATGACAGGATTTGCCGAATACGCCGTGATTGAAGCGAACTTGTTGTCGGGCTTTCCCATAATGTCAAAACCGGCGTTGCAAAAAGCGGATATTGAATGGAAGAACGACATCCAGATTCCTCTGGGCCCGAAATCGTGAATAAACACTGGCATCATCGCAACTGCTCCGGCAAGCTCTATAATCAAGGTGCCTTTTAAAACAAATCGCGTCATCCTGACAATTCCGCCGACAGTCGGCGCGGAAATAGCGTTCTGCATTATACTTCTTTGTCCAAACGAAATCTTCTTACCCGATATCATCGCGACTGAGGCGACCATAGTAATAACTCCGAGACCGCCGATTTGAATTAAGATAAGTATAACCGCCTGCCCGAACTCCGTCCAATATGTTGCGGTATCCTGAACAATAAGTCCGGTTACGCACACCGCTGAGGTTGCGGTAAACAGAGTTTGATTAAAAGGGGTAATATTTCCGCTTTTTGAGGCTATTGGGAGCATCAAAATCAACGCGCCGGTGAGAATAACACTCAAAAATCCGATTGAAATAGTTTGAAACGACGTAAGCCGAATCCTTTTTTTGCCTGAACCAGTCATATACACTTCCAGCCTTTATATTAACTAATTTAATACTAAACCGCATAATATATTAATTATATCACACGAACACAAAATTGTCACCCCTGAATTTTTAATGATATAAAAAACGCCGCCAAGCAGGAAACACCCCACTTGACGGCTTAATTTATAATTCTAAATTAGAAATTTATTCCCACTCTATTGTGGCGCAGGGCTTGGGTGTGAGGTCGTAGAGGACGCGGTTTACGTTTTCTACCTCTGTGGTGATTCTCTTTGTGATGTGCTGTAAAAGCTCAAAGGGAACATCCTCAATGGTTGCGGTCATTGCGTCGGTGGTGTTTACGGCACGGATAATAACGGGATATGCGAATGTGCGCTTGCCGTCCTTTACGCCTACCGATTTAAAGTTGGGCACTGCTGTGAAGTATTGCCATACCTTGCCCTCAAGTCCGTTCTTTGCAAACTCCTCGCGGAGAATAGCGTCGGATTCTCTGACAGCTTCGAGTCTGTCGCGTGTGATTGCGCCGAGGCAGCGAACGCCGAGTCCGGGGCCGGGGAACGGCTGGCGGAATACCATATTATCGGGAAGTCCGAGTGCCTTGCCGACTACTCTTACCTCGTCCTTAAAAAGGAGTTTTACAGGTTCTACAAGCTCAAACTGTAAATCCTCGGGAAGTCCGCCTACATTGTGGTGAGCCTTTACACCGTCGCTTTCGAGAATGTCGGGATAGATTGTGCCCTGCGCGAGGAACTCAATACCGTCGAGCTTTCTCGCCTCTTCCTCAAATACTCTGATAAACTCCGCGCCGATAATCTTTCTCTTTTTCTCGGGTTCTTCAACGCCTGCGAGCTTGTCGAGGAAACGGTCAACGGCGTCAACATAAACGAGGTTGGCGTTCATCTGGTTTTTAAACACCTCTACTACCTGCTCGGGCTCGCCCTTGCGGAGAAGTCCGTGGTTTACATGAACGCAGACCAGCTGCTGTCCTACAGCCTTGATAAGCAGAGCGGCTACTACAGAGCTGTCAACTCCGCCTGAAAGTGCCAAAAGCACCTTTTTATCGCCGATTTGCTCTCTTAATTCCTTAACCTGCTCGTCAATAAACGCGTTCGCAAGCTCGGGTGTTGTTATTCTTTCCATTGTTTCGGGACGTACATTTCCTTGCATAACTTACTCCTTTATTTTTTTGATGTCATAATTATAAACTAATCTGAATATTAAATCAAGGCTTTTATAAAATAACCGGAATCCGTTTGGGCGGATTCCGATTAATATTATTTATTCGGTTTTTTCTTCGGTAACTTCGATTACTTCTTCTTTAACTTCTTCGGCAGGAGCTTCCTCTGTGATTTCGGGTTCAGCGGTTACTTCCTCTGTCTGCTCTGCCTGTGGTTCTTCGGGAGCTGCTTCTTCATCATTAGTAACCTTTATCTCTTCGCTGTCATCCTTACATTCCTCAACGCCGTAGAGTTCGGAAGCCATAATTGCGAGAGCTTCCTCTGCCTCGGGAATCGGCAGACCTACAAAGAAGTGCATTTGGTTCTTGTAGATGTTAACGTCGATGTCAAGCTCGTAATCATCCGCAATATCCTTGAGAGTATTTGCGTCAGCGCAGAAAATTTCCCTTGTGCCGGCAAATACCGTGATTTTGCAAAGTCCTGTAAGGTCGCCGTAAATCGGGCTTACCGCGGGGTGCTTAAGGTCAAGGTCACCTGCGTAAAGCTCGCCTTTTTCTCTGAGAACGTCAGCGTTTAAGAGCTTATCCTGCGGCTGAATTTCAGCTATGGCTGGATTGCTGTTAGTTACATCAAGCCACGGTGAGATAAGGAAAGCCTGCTTGGGCATGGGCAGAGTCTGATACTTAATCTTCTGCAGAAGTGAAAGCACAAGTCCGCCGCCAGCACCGTCGCCGACAAAGACGATTTTATCAGCAGGTATCTGATTTTCCTCAATCAAATACATATAGCGGTCGAGGAGCATTTTCTGAATTTCAACAGCTGTGTGCGCAGGAGCTTTGGGATAAACAGGCAATACGAGCTGTGCGCCGAGCTTGTTTGACAGCTTCTTTAAGAACGAATAGTGGAACCTGGTGGGATTTGTCCAGAAGTCGGTTCCGTGAATATAGAAAAGAATGCAGTCTGACGTCTTTTCCTCGGGCTCTAATACAAAGGTATCGTCAGTGAACCAGTCGATTTCGGTAAAGCCCATAGACTTTTTAACCTGCTCGGGGAACACAAAGGGCTTTGAGCTTTCTTCAAGTCCCTTTTCAAAATTGACGGGCTTTTTAACCGCGAGAGGCAGAACCTTTGCCGCGTCCTCGAACACAAGGCTCTTCATGCTTCTTTCCTGATTTTTTGCCTGTGCCGACTTTGCGATAGCCGAGCCTACGGCTACGGCTGCTGCAGCGGTGGCGATGCCGAGTGCTATTTTATGACCTGTTTTCATTTTAAAAACTCCTCCCCCTATTTTAGAAACAGCTTTTGTAATTGAATAGATATTCATAAAAACCTCCTAAATTAAAAATATTTATCAAAAATTATTATATCATACAAATAATCACTTGTCACCTATTTTTAAATCTTTTTTAATCATTTGTTAATAATTGCCCAAATAAAAACAAAAAACCTGCCGGAACAGCAGGTTAATATAATGCGACTGCGCCTGTAAGCCGGGTTCTGTCGTGAACAGCCATCTATCTTGGCAGAGGGTTGCCCCTGCTGCTCGATGCCACCTCCTAAGAACTCGCCGAGCAAGCGAATAAAGTTCTACCACGGTGTTGCTTCAAATAGGGTTTACACGGCAGGCTTGTCTCCAAGCCTCCGGTGAGCTCTTACCTCACCTTTCCATCCTTACCGAATTATATTCGGCGGTAATTTTCTGTTGCACTATCCCTGGGGTCGCCCCCGGCGGCCGTTAGCCGTTATTTTTGCTCTGTGAAGCCCGGACTTTCCTCGCACAGGTTTTTTCAAACACTGCCCGCGGCTGTTCAGCGCACTCGCGTTATTATAATAAATCATTTTAAGGAAGTTGTCAAATACTTGATTATAAAACATTTTTGAGGTATAATATATAAGATTTGACGAAAGGAGTAATTTTATGGATATAAGACAGGAATCGCTTAAAAAGCACTACGAGTGGAACGGAAAGATTGAGGTAGTCTCGACCGTTCCGATTAATTCATCAGAGGATTTGGCTCTCGCCTACACTCCCGGCGTTGCAGAGCCTTGCCTTGAAATTCAGAAGGACTATAACAAATCCTACGAGCTTACACGTAGAAACAACCTTGTTGCGGTTATCACAGACGGAACGGCTGTTCTTGGACTCGGTGATATCGGCCCCGAGGCAGGTATGCCTGTTATGGAGGGAAAATGCGCTTTGTTTAAGGCGTTTGGCGACGTTGACGCCTTCCCTATCTGCGTCAGAAGCAAAAGCGTTGACGAGATTGTAAACACGGTGTATATGATAAGCGGATCGTTCGGCGGAATTAACCTTGAGGATATTTCCGCTCCGAGGTGCTTTGAGATTGAAAAAAGACTTAAGGAGCTCTGCGATATTCCGATTTTCCACGACGACCAACACGGAACCGCGGTTATTGTTGCAGCCGGACTGCTTAACGCGCTTAAGATTGTCGGCAAGAAGATTGAGGACATCAAGGTTGTTATGAACGGCGCTGGAGCGGCAGGTATCGCGATTGCGAAGCACCTTATGAATATGGGCGTTAAGGACGTTACAATGTGCGACAGCAAGGGCATTATCTGCAAGGGAGACAAAAGACTTAACCCTGTTAAGCAGGAAATGGCGGAGATTACAAACCTCAGCCATAAGACCGGATCGCTTGCAGACGCTATGGTCGGCGCGGATGTGTTCCTCGGAATTTCCGCCGCAGGATGTGTTACTCAGGATATGGTTAAGACTATGGCGAAGGATCCGATTATCTTTGCTATGGCTAACCCCACTCCCGAAATTATGCCCGACCTCGCAAAGGAAGCCGGCGCGGCTGTTGTAGGTACAGGCAGAAGCGATTTTCCGAACCAGATTAACAACGTACTGGCGTTCCCCGGTATTTTCAGAGGCGCGCTTGACTGCAGAGCAAGCGATATAAACGAGGAAATGAAGATTGCCGCTTCATACGCGCTCGCTTCTATCGTCGATGACAACAAGCTCAGTGCGGATTACATTCTCCCCCACGCCTTTGACCCGAGAGTCGGCAAGGCAGTGGCGGAAGCTGTTAAAAAAGCTGCTGTTGAAAGCGGAGTCGCGAGAATCTAATTATCACCATATTTATTAAAGCAAAAAATGTAGGGTTTGGTCTTTGAGGTGTTGTCCAAATCTTGATTTGGGTAACAACGCCCATGCAAAGCTGACCAAACCGTAGGTTGAGCACAAAACATTTAGCGTTTACCCACGGTTCAGTCAAGACTGAACCCTACAGTGCAATGAGATAGAAACAAGAGGTTGACTTTTACTCAAAAGAGAGTATTTAGTCAGCCTCTATTTTTTACAGCGTTTATAAGGGCTTGCCTGTCATTTTCAAGCTCCTCGTTAAGTACCTTTTCAAATAAATAATTTAATGTATCGCCGATTTCTTTGCCGTTTGTAATGCCGATTTCAATTAAATCACTGCCGTTAACGGCAAGCTGCTTTAAGCTAAAGCACTCGTTATCCCTGATTATTTCTTCAAGGTGGTTCTTGGCGGTTTCAATATTTGACAGCTTTTGCTCTCTGTTATAATCAGACTGCGACATCGTGTCCGCGTACTGAATTTTGAAAAGCCGTTCCATATTCTCTCTGCCAATTTTGCCGAGAATCCGTCTGACAGTCCTTTTGTTTCCGCTGAAACGCACATCGTGATATTCTACCAGCTTAAGGCAATCTGCAATAAAAGCGTTTGAAAATCTTAGCCTTTTTAATACTCTGTCAGCTATTTGCGCACTTATTTTAGGGTGTCCTTTAAAATGACGTCTGCCTTCATAACCCGTAGTGCACGCCTGTGGCTTTCCGATGTCATGCATAAGCATAGTCATTCGCAAAAGAGGATCCGGCTCAATTACTCCTACGGAATGAACAATATGCCTGTAAACATCATAGCAATGGTGCGGTGTTCGCTGCTCAAAATCAAAGCACGGCGTGATTTCGGGGATGATTTCAGCTATAACATCACGGTATTCATTTAAGATTTGCTCAACTGATTTGCCGCAGAGAATACCAATTAATTCCTCTCTGATTCGTTCATTAGCGACGTTATGAAGCAGACTTTTGCAATCGTGAACAGCCTTTGCGGTACGAGTTTCAATATCAAAACCGAAGCGCGAAGCAAAGCGCATTCCGCGCAAAATCCGCAGGGAATCCTCACCAAACCTGTCAATGGGATTTCCGACGCATTTTATCAGCTTTTTGGTGATATCTTCCCTGCCGCCGAACGGATCGACAAGTCTGTTTGATTCATTATAAGCAATAGCGTTTACCGTAAAGTCACGGCGAGACAAATCATCCTTTATATTTGAAGTAAACTCAACGCTTTGCGGATGACGGTTATCTTCGTATTCTCCGTCAACGCGGTAGGTTGTAATCTCGTAAATTCCGCCATGCATTATCACGCCGATTGTGCCGTGCTTTTTGCCGACATCAATGGTATTATATTCTGAAAAACAAGCCTGAGTTTGTTCGGGCTTTGCGTTGGTGCAAATATCCCAGTCGTGCGGAGTGTTGCCCATAATAGAGTCGCGCACACAGCCGCCTACAAGATAGCCCTCAAATCCGTTATCTTGTAGTTTTTTTAATATAAAATTGACTTCCTCGGGAATATTAATTGTCATTAGATTTTGTTCTTTTCTTTCTCAATTAAATTTGAAGCTATATTATATAAGATGTTAAATAAGATAATTGTAACAGCAGCCAATACCGCAAGTAAGATTATCGCGTTTGTACTCAACATTGTAAGCGAGAATAACCAGCCAAAGAATGTGAAAGCGATTGCGATTCCGGCTAAGCTGACAAACAGCATCGCGCCTCTTAAAGCGTTAAGCGGAAGAGATAGTCTGATTACAAGCAGCAGACAGGTTAACGCCGTTAAATAGACGGATATTGTTGAAAATTGGGCAAACTCAATTCCGAGATTTTTGCAGAATATTTCGGCAATAATAATATTAAGCACAACGCAGATTGCAGCCGGCAAGGCTCGCGCGATAATATTAAAGGTAAAATTGCCCTTTACAATATTTTTGTTGGGTTGCAGCGCGAGTACAAAAGACGGCAGTCCGATTGTAAGTCCGCCGATAAGGGTGAGCTGAATCGGCTCAAAGGGGTACTGCATTGTCGCGAAAATAAAGAATACAGAAAGCAGAATTGAATAAACTGTCTTTACAAGATACAGAGATGAGCTACGCTCTAAGTTATTGATTGACTTTCTTCCCTCATATACTACCTGAGGCATAGCGGCAAAGTCGTTATCGGTCAGCACAAGCTGAGAAACGTTGCGTGCCGCCTCACTTCCCGACGCCATAGCAACCGAACAGTCGGCTTCCTTAAGCGCGAGAACGTCGTTTACACCGTCGCCTGTCATAGCGACCTTATGTCCTTTGGCTTTAAGTGCCAAAACCAGCTTTTTCTTTTGTACAGGGGTAACTCTGCCGAACACATTACAGTTTTCCGCAACCTCAGCAAGCTGTTCATCGGTTTTTACCTCTGTCATATCTATTGCGCGTTCCGCGCCTTCGATTCCGCAGTCCTTTGCGATGTTTTTAACCGTCTTAACGCTGTCGCCGGAGATAACCTTAAGCGTTACTCCCTGCTCCTTAAAGTAGTTTACGGTATCCTGAACGTTATCTCTGAGCTTATCCTTGATAAGTACAAGTGCCATAGGCTGTAAATCACCGGGTAATTTACCGTTTTGAATTTCATTATCCGACACGGCAAGAGCTAAAATTCGCACGGTATCGGAAATTTCATTTATTTTTTCAAATACTTCTTTATACTTATCTTTATCTTTAAATACAAACTCGGACGCGCCTATAACATAGGTTTTTCCGTTGGCAAACTTACCGCCCGACCACTTTGTTTCGGACGAAAAGCCGTGGAAAACTTCGCTCTTTATCGGCTCGATTCCCTCTATGTATTCGCCTATCGCCTGAATAGTGGCGTTTTTGTCATCGCTTGCGGTATAAATTGAGGATAACGCCGATTTTATTTCTTCTAAGGAATTATCAAATGTAAGTACATCGGTTACGTTCATACTCTCGGCGGTCAGGGTACCGGTTTTATCAAGGCAGATAACATCTACCCGAGCTAGAGTTTCAATACAGTACATCTCATTAACAAGCACCTTTTGGCGCGAAAGTCTTATTACCGACACTGCCAAAACCGTACTGGTCAGCAGAATCATTCCTGACGGAATCATACCTACCAGCGCAGATACGGTGCTGAGCACGGAGCTTTGAATTGTACCGCTGTGGATAAAGAACTTGCTGACAAACAGCATTAAGCCCAAAGGAAGAATTATAATAGTACAGAGCTTGATTATAAACTTGAACGAACTGAGAATCTGCGACTCGTTTTTCTTTATGTACTTTGCTTCGTTGTTAATCTTCGCGGCATAGCAATCCGCACCTACGCGGCTAACCTCAGCATAGCATTTTCCGGCAGAGATAAAGCTGCCCGACAAAAGCTCGTCGCCGGTGTTTTTCGGAATTAAATCTGATTCGCCTGTAAGCAAACTTTCGTTAACCTTGCAGTCGCCTTCAATAAGCACGCAGTCCGCGGGAATTTGGCTTCCGCGCGAAAGAACGATAATATCGTCAAGGACAAGCTCGTCTTTACTGATTTCCTGCTCCTTGCCGTCGCGAACAACGGTAACCTTGCTTTCGGTTAGGATAGTTAGCTTGTCTACGCTGATTTTTGAGCGAATCTCCTGAACAATACCGATAATGGTATTAAAGAACACCACGCCGATAAAAAGCAGATTTTTGTACGAGCCTACAAGCAACAGCAGTACAAACAAAATCACGTTAATTAAATTGAAAAGTGTGCAGATGTTATCGTAAAAAATGCGCTTATATGATTTTGTTTTTAAGGTCGATGTTGCGTTAACCTTGCCTTCGGCTACCCGTTTTGATACTTCAGCAGAGGTCAAGCCTTTGATTTTTGAATTATCTGCCATAATACTCTCCCATTATTATAAAAGAAAAATATTTGAAAAATCTTTTGTTTTATCGCAAAAACAGCGATATTCATACCAAAAAAATTTTTAATAATTTATTTTGCCCATTATATATATTATAAATGCAAAAGCTAATAAAGGCAACGGAAAGAAGGTGATTTTTTGAAAAAAATTGTAAATTTATTTACAGTTGCCGTATGTGCTTTATTTTTGATTAACGCGTCTGTATCAATCGCAACGGTATCTGCCGGTGGCAAAAGCGTATATCTGGGCGGTCAGCCGTTCGGTGTAAGATTTTACAACGACGGATTGATTGTAGTAGAGCTTGAGGACTTTTTTGACGGCACTCAAAACGTTTGTCCTGCCAAAAAAGCCGGACTAAAGGTTAACGATATAATTAAAGAGGTTAACCATATCCCGGTAAAAACAAACGAGGATTTGCAAAATGCAGCCGTAAATTGCGGAGGAAAGCCTATCTCTTTTACTATAGAAAGAGACGGCGAAAGGAAGGATATTGTTATTACTCCGCAGAAAAACACAATGGGAATATTCCTGTTGGGTGCTTGGATAAGAGACAGCTGCGCCGGAATAGGCACAATCAGCTATTATGATGAGGATAACAACTATTTTGCCGCCCTGGGGCACGGAATTTGCGATAACGACACCGGCGCGCTTCTTCCCCTCGGCTCGGCTGAGATTGTAAAGGCAAATATAAGCTCTGTTACAAAGAGCGTTGACGGTAAGGCAGGAAGCCTTAACGGGTATTTCAGTGAGGAAACAATCGGCAATCTTACGGAAAATACAACTCTTGGTGTTTACGGAGTGCCTAACACTGATATATTTGAAAAATCACAGGCTATTGAAATTGCTGATTATTCAGAGATAAAAAAAGGTGAAGCCGAAATTTACACCACTATTGACGGCGATAACGCAGCCTGCTACACCGCCGAAATAACAAAGCTGTGCAACGATAACGAAAGGAGTAATGAAAACTTTGTAATTAAGATTACAGATGATTCGCTTTTGGATAGCTGCGGAGGTATTGTTCAGGGTATGAGCGGCAGCCCGATTGTCCAAAACGGCAAGTTAATAGGAGCTGTAACCCACGTTTTTATCAACAATACTGCCGAAGGCTATGGCGTTGCCGCACAATTTATGGTGTCGAATTACGAGGAATAACACAATATATTGTGATTTGCTGTATGTCGAAAAATGAAATGTTAAAAAATTTCAACTTTTTTCAAAAAAATTAATTGGAAACTATTGCCATTGTTACCATTTTGTGGTAAAATCAACTCGTAACAAAAAATTTGATAGGAGTTTGTCAAGATGAACAATAGTTTTAAGCTGATTATTACCGAAGAAGCCGTTGAGTTTTCACAGGAAAGGCTGCAAATATTTCAGGATTTTAATATTTGTGCCGCTTTTTGTGTAAAGGACGGAGAGGAGCTTTGCTCAAGAATCAGGAGCGAGGAACCTGATGTTGTATTTATGGACGCGTTTATGACAAGGCTTGACGCGATCGGAGTTATGAGGAGTATTAAAAAGGAGAAGGTTAAACAACCTTTGTTTATAGTATTCTCATCTTTCCACAGCGCGGTTCTCGAACGCGAAATTATGAACAGCGGAGCGGATTATTTTATGTTAAAACCGTACGATGTTGAGCAGCTTTGCGAGAATATCTCGGTTTTAATGAAAAACAAAGATGATAACTCTGTTACTCCGCTGAAAATCGACGCGTTTGGAATCGAGCTGAGGGTAACTCAGATTCTCCACGAAATCGGCGTGCCTGCTCATATTAAGGGTTATCACTACCTGAGAGATTCAATAATGATGTCGGTAGAAAAACCCGAGATTATAAACGCGGTTACAAAACAACTCTATCCGTCTGTAGCTAAGAAGTATCAGACGACGTCCTCGCGCGTTGAGCGTGCTATCCGCCACGCGATTGAGGTTGCCTGGGACAGAGGCGACGTTGACGTGCTCAACTCATACTTCGGCTATACAATTCACAACGACAGAGGTAAGCCGACAAACAGCGAATTTATCGCAATGATTTCAGACAGATTAAGACTGCAAATTAAAAATGCAGGTTAACTATTAAAGAACGCCGTACTCAAAGAACTGAGCACGGCGTATCTTTATGCTTATAGAAAGCGTTACTTTATTATTTAGTTCTGCCGATGTCCTTGCGGAAGTGCATACCCTCAAAGCTGATTTTCGATACGGCGTTATACGCCTTGTCAAGAGCTTCGTCAAGAGTATCGGCTGTAGCGGTCACGCCGAGCACGCGTCCGCCGTTGGTATAGAACTTGCCGTTCTCATACTTGGTTCCGGCGTGATAAACAATCGCTCCGTCGACCTGACCGTTATCATCCATACCGAACATCTCTATTCCCTTTTTGTATGCTACGGGATAACCGCCGCTTGCCATTACTACGCAGGCAGCCGCGCCGTCGTACCATTCAATGTCAAGGTCAGAGAGCTTTTCGTCAATAACGGCTTCGCAGATATCGACCAAATCGGTCTTAAGTCTGGGAAGAACAACCTGAGCCTCGGGATCGCCGAAACGCGCGTTATACTCGATAACCTTAGGTCCGTTCGGGGTAATCATAAGTCCGAAGTACAGACAACCCTTAAAAGGTCTGCCCTCTTTATTCATAGCCTCGATTGTGGGCTTGAAGATTGTGCGCATACATTCGTCGGCAATTTCGTCGGTATAGTAAGGGTTCGGGCTTACCGTACCCATACCGCCGGTGTTAAGACCTTCGTCGTTATCATAAGCGCGCTTGTGATCCTTTGAGCTTACCATAGGCTTAACGCACTTGCCGTCTGTGAACGCAAGCACAGAAACCTCGGGGCCTGTCAAAAATTCCTCGATAACAATGTTGTTTCCGGAATCGCCGAACTGCTTGTCCTCCATAATCGACTTAATCGCCTTAACAGCGTCGTCGATTGTCTGCGCGATAATTACGCCCTTGCCGAGAGCGAGGCCGTCGGCTTTTACAACAACAGGCACAGTGTTCTCTGCTTTTACATATTCAATAGCCTTTTCGGGATTGTCAAAAACCTCGTACTTGGCTGTGGGAATGCCGTACTTCTTCATAAGGTTTTTAGAAAATACCTTTGAAGCCTCGATAATAGCGGCGTTTGCGTTCGGGCCGAAGGCTCTGATTCCCGCAGCCTCAAAAGCGTCTACCATACCGTCAGCGAGCGGATCGTCGGGAGCTACAAAAACAAGGTCAATCGCGTTGTCTTTTGCGAACTTAACCATATTCTCTTTGTCCATTACACCGATGTTTACAAGCTCGGCGTCGCGTGAAATTCCGCCGTTGCCGGGAGCACAGTACAGCTTAGTGCATTTTGGACTTTCAAGCAGCTTTTTGATAAGCGCGTGCTCTCTGCCGCCTGAACCAATCATTAAAATTTTCATAATTTACCTCGATTTATCAATGATGGAAAAGTCTGATGCCGGTAAACGACATAGTCATATTGTACTTATTGCAGGTGTCAATTACGTTGTCGTCACGGATTGAGCCGCCGGGCTGAGCTACGAACTCAACGCCCGAACGCTTTGCTCTCTCGATGTTGTCGCCGAACGGGAAGAACGCGTCCGAACCGAGGGATACTCCGCTCTGAGTAGCGAGCCACTCCTTCTTTTCTTCTCTTGTGAGAGGTTCGGGCTTGGTCTTAAAGAACTGCTCCCAAACGCCGTCTGCAAGTACATCCTCGTAATCGTCGGAGATATAAACGTCGATTGTGTTGTCTCTGTCGGGACGGCGGATATTATCTACAAACGGAAGGTTCATTACCTTCGGATGCTGTCTGAGGTACCAAATGTCAGCTTTATTACCGGCAAGTCTTGTGCAGTGGATTCTCGACTGCTGACCTGCGCCTACGCCGATAGCCTGACCGCCCTTTGCGTAGCAAACGGAGTTTGACTGGGTGTATTTAAGAGTGATAAGAGCGATAAGAAGGTCGCGCTTTGCATCCTCGGTAAGCTCCTTGTTCTCGGTAACGATGTTCTGCATAAGCATAGCTTCGTCAATTTTAAGCTCGTTTCTGCCCTGCTCAAAGGTTACGCCGTAAACGTCCTTGTGCTCGAGAGGTGCGGGAACATAATCGGTGTCAATTTTAATTACGTTATAGTTGCCTTTTCTCTTGGTCTTAAGAACCTCGAGTGCTTCGTCGGTATAACCGGGAGCGATAATACCGTCGGAAACCTCACGCGCAAGTAGCTTTGCGGTCTGAACGTCGCAGGTGTCAGAGAGTGCTACCCAATCGCCGTAGGATGACATTCTGTCCGCACCTCTTGCCATAGCGTAGGCAGAAGCTATGGGAGAAAGCTCTAAATCGTCTACAAAATAAATCTTTTTAAGTGTATCGGAAAGCTCTGTGGCAACAGCCGCGCCTGCAGGACTAACATGCTTGAATGAAGCCGCGGCAGGAAGTCCCGTAGCCGCCTTAAGCTCCTTTACAAGCTGCCAAGAGTTAAAAGCGTCAAGAAAGTTAATGTAACCGGGCTTGCCGTTGAGAACCTCAACAGGAAGCTCCTTGCCGTCCTGCATAAAGATTTTTGACGGCTTTTGGTTAGGGTTACAGCCGTACTTAAGCATTAATTCGTTCATTTTTATATCCCCTTACTTATTTTTATTGATAATCTTTGACTCGTATTCGCCTGTCGCGATGTCGATGTATCTTACAAAAAGAGAAACCTTGTTGTCACTGTCGAGAGCGTTCCAGATTTTATCGGCAAAAACGTCGATTGTGTCGTTTTCAATCTCAACAAGAGTAGGCTCGCCCTCAAAGCTCGGGAGAGGATTTCCGTCACCCATATATGTATGGATAAATCTGCCCTTGCCGGCAAGCGGACAATCATAAGCAAAAGTGTAACGCTCGCAGCAATCGGGATTGCCTTCGGCACTTTTAAGGATTGACAGAGCGTAGTTCATTTTGCCCTCGGAACACTTAACAATACCTGAGATTCTGGGTGTGTAGTTAGGCTCATCGGGTTCAAAACCACGTGTGCGCAAAGCCTGCTCAAAGGTGAGCTGGTTGCTCATAAGCTCATAAATTGTGTCTGTCTGGTCACCGTTTGTAACGATAGTTTTGTCGTCGAGAATTCTGACAGGTGAATAGATAATCAGCGAGGGGTCAACCAGCTTTGAGGGATCGAACGCCTCTGTTTTGATACCGTCATCTGTCTGAACAAAAATTCTGTTGCGGCTGTTTTCGCTCCTGCCCATAATGAAGTAAGCGATAACTGCCTTTGCACCGTCTGCTGTTCTGCCGAGAACAATTCCTCTGCCGGGATAGCTGGTAGAACCAATTTCCTTTTCTAAAGATACAGCTTTCATTATTATTCCTCCGTAAAATTATTCCGATATCTCGGTTTTATTACCAATAACCTTTATTTTATCTTCGCAAAAGAGGGATACCGCCTTGGGAAGAATTTTCCACTCAGCCTGCTCCATTACCCTTTTTTGAAGAATCTCAGGCGTATCGCCTGTTTTTACCTCTACTGCTTTTTGGATGATGATAGGTCCGCCGTCGCATACCTCATTAACAAAGTGCGCGGTCGCGCCTGTCACCTTAACGCCTTTTTTCAGTGCTTCCTCGTGGACTCTCAGTCCGTAATAACCCTCACCGCAAAAGGAAGGAATTAACGCGGGATGAATGTTGATTATTCTGTTTTCAAACGCGCCTATTACCTTTTTGCCGAGGATTGTCATAAAGCCGGCAAGCACAACTACATCGGCATTTTTGCTCTGCAAAAGCTCTGTGAGTGCTTTGTCGTAATCGTCAAACTCGGCAAAATCCTTACGCCTGATAACCTCAGTATCAATGCTGTTATTCTTTGCTCTTTCAAGCGCGTAAGCGTTGGGATTTGAGGAGATAACACAAGTGATTTTGCCGTTTTTAAGCTCTCCCCTGCCCTGCGCGTCAATAAGTGCCTGAAGGTTTGTTCCGCCGCCGGAAACAAGCACAACAATGTTTTTCATTACGCGAAAACAACTCCTTTTTCGCCCTTGATTACCTCGCCGAGAACAACAGCGTCCTCGCCGTTAGCCTTGAGAACCTCAAGAGCCTTGTCGGCTTCTTCAGCAGAAACGGCAACTACCATTCCCACGCCCATATTGAAGGTGTTGAACATATCGTGTTCGCTGATACCTCCGACTCTCTGCATCAGCTTAAAGATAGGAAGAACGGGAATTTCGTCCTTTTTTATCTTGGCTGCAAGTCCGTCTGTGAGCATACGCGGAATATTCTCGTAAAATCCGCCGCCTGTGATGTGAGAAACAGCCTTAACCTCAAGTTGCTCCATAAGAGCTAAAATCGGCTTAACGTAGATTTTAGTAGGAGTTAAAAGAGCTTCTCCCAAAGGCTTGTCGAGCTCGGGATATGTATTGTTTATTGTATTTTCGTCAATTCCGAATATTTTTCTGACAAGCGAAAAGCCGTTTGAGTGAACTCCGGAGGAGCGAAGTCCGATTAAAATGTCACCGGGCTTTAGCTTTGAGCCGTCAATCATCTTGGGTTTATCGGCGATACCTACGCAGAAGCCCGCAACGTCGTACTCATCCTCGGGCATAAGTCCGGGATGCTCTGCGGTTTCTCCGCCGATAAGCGCGCAGCCGGACTGAACACAGCCCTCGGCAATGCCCTCGACGATTGAAGCGACCTTTTCGGGAATATTCTTGCCGATTGCGATATAATCAAGGAAAAACAGCGGTTTTGCTCCGCAGCAGATTACATCGTTAACGCACATAGCAACGGAGTCGATACCGATTGTATTGTGCTTGTCAAGCAAAAACGCGAGCTTGATTTTTGTGCCGATGCCGTCGGTGCCGCTGATAAGCACAGGCTCTTGCATGCCCTTAAAGTCAGGCGCGAAAAGTCCGCCGAAGCCGCCGATTCCCGAAACAACACCGGGAATATTTGTGCGAGCAACGTGCTTTTTCATTAGCTCAACCGATTTGTAGCCTGCGGTAATATCTACGCCTGCCGCCTTGTAACTCTCTGAAAAGCTATCCATAAAATTCCTCCGTTACTTTTTACTGATTTTATTTGCGTATTTATCTACAAAGAATGTGGTCGGCACTTTCGCGCTGAAATTCTTGGTAAAGCAGCCGTCGCACAAATCTATGTCAGCGTCCTTTGCAATTTCGCGAACCCTCTCAACACTGAGATATCCGAGCGAATCCGCGCCGATTTCCGCGCAAATCTGCTCCCTTGTCATTCTGTTCGCTATAAGATTATCCTTGTCGTTTATATCAATGCCGAAGTAGCACGGGAACACAAACGGCGGAGAGCTGACGAGCATATGAACCTCTTTTGCTCCTGCTTCTCTTAGAAGGTTAACAATATGCTGTGAGGTCTCGCCCCTGATAATCGAGTCGTCAATTACGATTATCCTCTTGCCCTCTACGTTTGATTTTAACGCCGTGAGCTTGGTCTGCATAAGGCGTTTCTTTTTATCCATACCCGTTCCGACCTTTCGGCCGATAAACTTGTTTTTCATAAAGCCCATACCGTAAGGAATATTTGAAGCCTTTGCGTAACCCTCGGCGGCGATAATGCCCGAATCGGGAACTCCGCAAACCATATCGGCTTCAATCGGGTACTCCTTAAAGAGCAGCTCGCCTGCTTTAAGTCTGGCAGTGTGAACGCTTACGCCGTCGATTACACTGTCAGGTCTTGCGAGATAAACATACTCAAACAGGCAAAGTGAAGTTTTTACCGGTTCGGTCTCCATCATATAGCTGTGCAAGCCGTCCTCGTCAACAACAAGCATTTCGCCGGGCTTAACATCCCTTATAAACTCCGCGCCGATGCTGTCAAACACGCAGCTTTCCGAAGAAAAAACATAGCTGTTTTTGAGCTTGCCCATACAAAGAGGTCTGAAACCGAATTTATCCCTGAACGCCATAAGTCTTGTCGGTGCGCAGATTACGGTTGAATACGCGCCGTCGAGCTTTTTCATCGCGTTGAGCACCGCCTGCTCGAGATCATCGGTTGAACAGCGTTCTGTGGCGATCACGTAAGCCATAAGCTCGGCGTTGGAGTTTGACTGAAAAATCGCTCCGCCGCGCTCCAAATCCTTTCTGATTTCGGGGAAGTTGGTAATCGAACCGTTGCTCGAAATCGCGATTGAGCCTTCCTTGTACCTCAAAACAAGCGGTTGGTTAGCCGCGCGGTCAAGGCTTTGGCTCAAAGTATAGCGAACGTGTCCGACAGTGATTTTGCCGCTTTGGAGCTTTTGCAGAACCTTGTCGGTGAAAACCTCGGAAACCATTCCGAGCTCTTTAATCGTCGAGAAATTGCCGTCTTTATTTACGGTTATACCCGCGCTGATTTGACCGCGGTGCTGCAATCCGTAAAGCGCGTCGTGAGTAATTGCTACGGTGTCGAGGTTGTCGTTATTATATATACCGAAAACTCCGCACTCGTCGTTTGCTTTGTCAAGACGTTTATCAATAGTAACGTATTTTGTCATTAAAGCTCAGCCACCTTAGTTTGCATTGCCAAATCTTTTTCCGCAACGCCTTTTTCCATATCCAGCTTCATATTCTCCAGCTTTTGCGCGAGCACATCGTCAGAGAGCGCGAGCATTTCTACCGCAAGGATTGCCGCGTTTGCCGCGCCGTCAACCGCAACTGTCGCTACCGGAATGCCGGTGGGCATCATCACAGTCGCCAAAAGCGCGTCCATACCGTCGAGCTGGGCTGATTTACAGGGGATTCCGATTACGGGCAGGGTTGTTTTTGCCGCAAGCACACCCGCAAGATGAGCCGCCATACCTGCCGCCGCGATAATCACGCCGAAGCCGTTTTTCTTTGCGTTTGCCGAAAACTCAATCGCCTTGTCCGGAGTTCTGTGCGCGCTCATTACATGAACCTCATAAGGAACATCAAACTCCTTCAGCTTTTTTACCGCCTTTTGAACAACGGGAAAATCGCTGTCTGAACCCATTATGATTGCAACCTTTTTCATATCGTTACTCCTTATAATTAATCTGTATTTTTGAACATATTTTAACTTATTAATTATATAAAATATAAAGTCAAATTTCAATAGCGTAAAAGAATTATAAGTAAATAGTTTATTAAATAAAAAAGGACAGAACACTCTGCCCTTCGGTTTTTATACTAATTCCTGATAGAAAGTAGACTTATATTTTGCGAGGATTTTTTTCGCAAGACAAGGCGAAGGACGCGGCAAGGCTGACGCCTTGCAAGGACGACAACGCAGTATTGCGGAAAATAGACCGCAAAGATTGTCTACTTTTTATTAGGTATTAGTATTATTTGGATTTTGCTTTTTCGGCACTGCTTTTTTGCAATTCTTCCAGCGAGTCGCTGTCGCGCATATGCGGAAAAAGCGTTTTCATTCTGTCATCGTTAAAATGATTGTCAAGATATCTTTCAAAAGAATTTGCCGGCGGTTTTCCCACCGCGCGCTGATTCCAGCGGTAAATAGACGCGCTTGTGATAAAAGCGTTGTAAAGCATAAAGATAAATACTACAACCACTATAACCGAACCTTGCTTTTTGGGTATTTTCTCGATTAGCTTTGAGGCGAACGGATAAATATAACGAATCCACACCAAGCCTAAAAATCCCCAGAAAAGAGAGTAAAGCAGACAGGTTCTTCCGCCGATATTAAGGGGCATATCGCTGTAATCCCACGAAACCGTACCCAAGAATGTTTCCTGTCCCCATGAACAAATATACTCAAAAAACGCTCCGAGTGCCGCGCTGATTATAAAAATCAGCGTATCGCTCAGCTTATAGAGTTTATACAGGACGGTTGTTAACAGCACGGCTCCTCCGCCGTAAACAGGAATAAACGGTCCGTAAACAACACCTACACGAAGCTCAAAGTGTCCTTCTACAAAAAGCGCGTAAACGGTTTCGATACACGTTCCCACAAAAGAACCGACCATCAATAAAATAAACAGCTTTTCAAAACAAAAGCCCGAGGCAAACGGCTTATCTTCCTTTTTTTCATAGTATTGTTCAAATTCTTTTTTATTATCCTCTTTTATCTCATCGAGCTTATCTCTGACCTTTTTTATATACGCGGTGCGCTTTAATTCGGGAAAAGCCTGAACCATTCTTTCGCGAAGAATGCTGTTGGTAAAGATTTTATTATAATTTCTTTCAAGCTCCTTAAGCTGCTCCGCGCTTTCCTCGTCATTCAAAAATTCCGCGTCATATTTAGCTATTTTTAAGCGTTTTTTTAGTCTGTGAATTGTAATTATCGAGAAAACAAAGTCAATCAACATCAATAGAGCTATAGACAAGGATATGATAATGCTGATTATATCGGGAATTTTATTAATGCCGATTGTAAGAAGCGGTATGAGAATTTTTACACAGAACACACCTCCGAGTCCCATAATTACAACGAAAGGAAATGTAAGGTAACTGCCGATATTGAACTTCAACTCGGAAAAATCCCAAGGCTTACAGCCGAGAACTTTTTCTCCGATTACGCCTGCCAATACCGTAAAAAACGACAAAAGCAAAGCAGTGCCGATAAAAATAATAAAAAAATTATTTGTTAACGGCTTAAAAACGACATAACAAATTACCGCTCCCGCTCCGTACGAAGGACAGAACGGGAGTGTTAAAAACCCTTTATTATAAAACTTTTTTTCACTGAAAAAGTGATACAGGCTGCTGAAAAGCCAGCCGAGAAATGATATTATTATAAAATACCAGAGTAAATGTATCCAGTACAAAACATCACCTAAAATTTATTTTTTGTCTTGCCAGATTTCCTTGACAGCGGTAACTGTGCCGGCAAGTCCCTGAATATCAGACGGAATGATAATCTTTGTCGCCTGTCCGTCTGCAGCCTTTGCGAACGCTTCAAGGCTCTTAAGCTGAATGATTCTATCGGTAGGCGCAGCTTCGTTTAGCATTTTAAGCGCGTCAGCATTAGCTTTTTGTACAGTCATAATAGCCTCTGCCTCACCCTGAGCCTCACGGATTTTCTGCTCCTTAACTGCGTCCGCCTTAAGAATAGCAGATTCCTTTAAGCCCTCGGCAACAAGAATCTGACTGCGCTTTTCACCCTCGGCGTCAAGAATACGGGCGCGTCTTTCGCGTTCTGCCTTCATCTGCTTTTCCATCGCGTCCTGAATTTCGCGCGGAGGAAGGATGTTTTTAAGCTCTACACGGATTACCCTGATTCCCCATGCGTCGGTGGCTTCATCAAGGATAATCCTGATTTTATCGTTAATTGTGTCGCGCGATGTCAGAGTATTATCGAGCTCCAAATCACCGATGATATTTCTCAAAGTGGTCGCTGTAAGATTTTCAATAGCACTGAGCGGACGCTCTACGCCGTAGGTGTACAGCTTAGGATCGGTAATTTCAAAGTAAACTACAGTATCAATCTGCATTGTTACGTTATCGCGAGTGATAACGGGCTGAGGCGGAAAATCCACAACCTGTTCCTTGAGAGATACCCTCTTTGAAATACGGTCGATAAACGGAACCTTAAGATGAAGTCCGGTATCCCAAGTAGCGTGATACGCTCCTAACCGCTCAATTACAAAGGCATGCGCCTGAGGTACGATTTTGATGTTTCTGACAATTAAGATTAAAATTATCAGAGCAATGACGCTTAAAATAATAATTCCAAAAACCGGCATAATTAATCCTCCTTATTCTCCGGCTTAACAATCAGCTTTACACCCTTGATTGCAAGCACTTTAACGTTTGTATTCTCGGCGATGGGCGCGTAATCTGAAGCGGCACTCCATGTCTGTCCCATTACCTTGACCTGTCCGACGTCTAAATTGGATTTAATCCCGGAAATTACAACGCCGGTTTTTCCGATTAGTCTGTCGGCGTTTGTTCCGACAGCTTTTGATTTATTTCTGAGCTTTTTAACAATGGGCCTTGTGATTAATAAGGCGGCTGCCGAAAAAGCCAAAAATACAATGATTTGAATAAAAAAATTAGGGGTGAATATTGTTGTGACCGCCGCGGCGACAGCACCAAAAACGAACCAAATAGACACAAGCTGGGTTGTCGCAGCCTCGCAAATCGCCATAACAACAGCAAATCCTATCCATATAAACGGCATATACTTTTCCATATCACTGCTCCTCCCTATATTTGACAATATAATAACATATATTAAATAATCAGTCAATTATTTTTCTGTTTGTACTACACTTTTTTTATATTATGTGTTATAATATTATAAATATTTTCTTTGAAGGTGATTTATATGCTTTTTAATACCTTTGACGAGGGAATTGCTCCCGGCGGACTAAGAAGTAAATATGAGATAAAAACCTTGATTTGCTATCTTTATTATTCTGTTAAAGAAAATATGAGCAGAGATTTGGTAATTGAAGCCATCAGAGAGGACGAGCTTGCTAACTTTTTTGAGGTGAGCGCGGCTTTTGATGAGCTTGTTTCGGACAAAAGCCTGATTGAAGCGGAAAGCGTTGACAATGAACAGACCTATACTCTCAGCGAAAACGGCAAAATGATCGCTATGCAGCTCGACTCTACCGTTGCGTATTCCGTTAAGGACAAAGCACTTAAATGCGCGATCAAGCTGCTTGCCGATAAAAAGACTGCAAGGGAGAATTTTGTCGAGATTGAAAAGACCGAAAACGGATTTAATGTAAAGTGTACGGTTTCGGGCGGTGACGTGGATTTGCTCAGCTTTACTCTTTACGCGCCGGATATTGACCAGGCGGAGATTATTAAAAAGAGCTTTTTAAGCTACCCATCCACTGTGTATAAGTCGATGCTCGCGCTTATGACCAAGGACAGAGAGAGCGTAGGCGAAGCACTCGAAGAAGTTTACGGACAGATTGACTGAGGAGGGAATAATTATGAAAAAACTAATCGCGTTTATTTTTGCCGTTATAATTATGATAACCGTTTGCGGCTGCGGAAATGTTACCAAAGCGGATATTATGCTGACGCCTTCGCAGAGGTACAGTGAAAAGGAGCTTACCACCGCCGCAAACATAACCAAGACTTATTTTATGATGAATTACGACGGCTGTACGCTTAACTATATCAGCTATAATGACGATGTTAATGAAAAGAAACGCGAGGATAATCTTTTTAGGTATTTAAATCCGGACAGAGCCGGTAATATTAAGGACATCGTACAATTTGATGTGAGTTACACGGATAAGGATAACGCTGAGAAAACGAAAGATTATATCGTTGCGCGTTACGAAAACAGCGGTTGGGAAATTCTCGACCACGGAGTTTAATGATTTATAATACAAAAACTGTCATCCGATTGGGTGACAGTTCTCTTTTTAAAAGAAAATATTAAGTACAAGCATCAGCGTTACTCCCGGCACACCGCCGATTACAGAAACAAGTACAGACAGCAGGCTGACAGGTATGTAAACATGTGTAAAGCCCGAGCTGAGGTTAACGGCTATCAGAGTTAACGCTCCGGTTATCATTGAAAGAATCGCTCTTTTTAAAGGGTGTTTTTTCCCTGAGAAAAAATGAAGCATTCCAAAAAGAATAAGACATCCGGATAAAATCAGTACAATTCCCCACCAAGGCATATAAACATCTCCGCAAAATAAAAATAGACCGCCGTTACCGACAGTCTATTATATGCTTTTGATGTTTAACTTATGTTTATTAAAGAAGGTTAAAGTAAGAAAGCACGTTGAGCGCGATTACGAAAAGTACGAATACCGCAGCGAAAACCTTTGTCCAACGTGACAGGAACGCGTCGATTGAGCGAGCCTTGTTCTTGGAAAAGTATGAGTCCGCAGCACCTGTAACAACGCCGATGCCCTGCTGGTTACCTTCCTGTAAAATAATGACAACAATAATTGCGATTGAAACTATAGCGAGTAAAACACCGAGTACAATACCTAATGCATTCATATTTATCTTCCTTTCATATTGCGAAAACCGCATCAAAATTATTATTCAACTTATACATATTAACATAATATAATCTATTTTTCAAGAGATTTTTTAAATTTTTACAAATAAATTATTAATTATATAAGAGAAAGCTGTTCATCCATACTGTCCTCGTTCGACGGAAGTGCTCCCAGAGCAGGCAATGAACGCGTACGGTAACGCTGCGGTTTTTTGAACATTCCCTCTTTATACTCGGTAAATTCAAAGAGAGTGTGTCCTTTTTTGAGCTTCATAACCGCTACGCCCTGGGTTGACCTAGTGGTTTTAAGAGCGAGAGCTCCCGTGTGGACGAGCAACATTCTGCCTGACGAAGCCTTAAGCAAAATATCCTTGTCCTCATCAATAAACATTGCGGAAGCAAGTCTTGATTTGTCGGAATATGCGTTTGTCAGCTTTTTGCGGTTTGTTTTAGTCGCGTAGGATTCAAGCGGAATTTTTGCCAGCTTGCCGTTTTCAAAACCGAAGAGCATAATACCCTTGTAGTCCTTTGTGGCTACCATATAAACAGCGTTTTCGCCCTCGTCCATTCCGAGCTTGGCGGCTACATACTCACCCAAAACGCTCGCCTTTGTATCAGCAAAATCATCAGCCTTCGCCTTGTAAACCTGCGCTTTATCGCTGAAGAACAGCAAATCGCAGTCGTTTGAAAGCTCAATGGTCTGGGTGATTTCGTCACCCTCCTTTAGCTTTTGATTGCTTCCCATTCTGAGCGACAGGGGCTTAATCTTCTTAAAGTAGCCCTCTTTTGTGAAGAAGAAGGTGCATGCAAAGTCGTCAACGGTCTCTTTTTCCTCGACATAAACCGCCGTGTCCTCGTATATTATCATACTGCGGCGCGGCTGGCCGTATTTTTCGGCGACAGCCTTAAGCTCTTTAACGATAATCGTCTTTACTCTCGCCTTGCTTTTGAGGATATCATCGAGCTCGGCAATTTCTTTTTCGAGATTTTCAATATCCTGAGTACGCTTTAAAATATACTCGCGGTTTAAATGTCTGAGCTTGATTTCAGCAACATATTCCGCCTGGGTTTTGTCAATGCCGAAGCCAATCATAAGGTTTGGTACAACCTCGATTTCCTCGTCGGTCTCGCGGATAATCTTAATCGCCTTGTCAATATCGAGCAGGATTTTTTCAAGACCCTTTAAGAGGTGGAGTTTGTCTGCCTTTTTAGTGCGGTCATAGTAGGTTCTGCGCTTTACGCACTCAATTCTGAAGGCTATCCACTCCTCAAGCAGTTCCTTAACTCCGAGAACCATAGGAACTCCGCCGATAAGAACGTTGAAGTTACAGGCAAATGAATCCTCAAGCGTAGTCAGCTTAAACAGCTTTGCCATCAGCTTGTCGGGATCTGTTCCGCGCTTTAGGTCGATAGTGATTTTAAGACCGTCAATACCGGTTTCGTCGCGGATATCGGAGATTTCCTTGACCTTACCCTGCTTAACGAGGTCAATAACTTTTTCGATAATAACCTCGCAGGTTGTGGTGCTGGGAATCGACAGCACGTCAATGCAGTTTGCGGATTTATCGTAGGCGTACTTTGCGCGGAGCTTGATGCTGCCTCTTCCCGTCTCGTACACCTGGTCGAATACTTTTTCATCATATATAATCTGACAACCGCCGATAAAATCGGGTGCCGGCAGAGTAGATTTTATATCGTGCTTTGGGTCGCGGATAAGCGCGGCAGTGGTCTCGCAAATCTCCCTTAGATTAAACGAGCAGATATTAGAAGCCATACCTACCGCAATACCGGTGTTTGCGTTAACAAGCACCGACGGAAAGACTGTCGGCAAAAGCGAAGGTTCCTTCATCGTGTTATCGTAGTTATCCACGAAGTCAACGGTGTCCTTGTCAATATCCCTGAACAGCTCGTTGCAGATAGGAGCCAGCTTTGCTTCGGTATAACGCGAAGCCGCCCATGCCATATCGCGGCTGTAAAATTTACCGAAGTTACCCTTTGAGTCAACATACGGATGAAGCAAAGCCTCGTATCCGCGCGAAAGTCTTACCATTGTGTCGTAAATTGCGGAGTCACCGTGAGGGTTTAGCTTCATTGTCGCGCCGACGATATTCGCTGACTTTGTGCGCGAGCCTGTTAACAAGCCCATCTTGTACATTGTGTAGAGCAGCTTGCGGTGAGATGGCTTAAAGCCGTCAATCTCGGGTATTGCGCGCGATAAAATAACGCTCATTGCGTAGGGCATAAAATTTTCTCGGATGGTGGAAACTATCGGCTGTTCCACAACCTCGCCCGCTCCCTTTATATAGCCCTTTTGCGTTTCGGCTTTAGCGGATTTTTTTGTTGTTCTTTTTCTGGGTGCCAATTATTCCACCTCCTTAGCTTACATCAAGATTGTCGATGTATTCGTTGCCGTGTTCAACAATATAGTCTTTTCTTGCCTGAAGATTGTTGCCGATTAAAATATCAAAAATTTCGGCGGTTTGAGCCGCGTCGTCAGGCATTACCTTAATTAAGCGTCTGGTTTTCGGGTTCATTGTGGTGAGGTTCATCATATCCGGATCGTTCTCACCGAGACCCTTGCTTCGCTGAATAGTGAACTTTTCGTCGCCGATTTTTGTTAAAAATTCGTCCTTTTCAAGCTCGTCATACGCAAAGTAAACCTCGCTTTTGGTGGTGATTTCATACAGAGGTGACTCGGCGATGAACACCTTTCCCTCGCGGATAAGCGTCGGCACAAGGCGGTAAAGCATGGTTAATAGCATTGTGCGGATATGAAATCCGTCAACGTCGGCATCGGTGCAGATTATAACCTTGTTCCAGCGCAGAGCGTCCAAATCAAAGGTCGCGAGATTTTTGTTGGATTTCGACTTTACCTCAACGCCGCAGCCAAGCACCTTGAGCAAATCGGTGATAATATCGCTTTTGAAAATGCGGTCGTAATCAACCTTAAGGCAGTTGAGGATTTTACCGCGTATTGGCATAATCGCCTGAAAATCAGGGTCTCTCGCGAGGATACACGCACCCTTCGCGGAGTCGCCCTCTACGATAAATAATTCTCTTGAAGAAATATCTTTGCTGCGGCAATCGGTAAACTTCTCAACTCTGTTTGTCATATCAAGATTGCCCGACAGCTTCTTTTTAATATTGAGCCTTGTTTTCTCGGCGTTTTCGCGGCTGCGCTTATTTACAAGCACCTGCTCCGCGATTTTTTCAGCCTCGATGGGATTTTCTATAAAATAAATCTCAAGGCTCTGGCGCAAAAACGCCGTCATAGCGTCCTGGATACCCTTGTTTGTAACCGCCTTTTTGGTCTGGTTTTCGTAAGAAGAAACGCTGGAAAAAGACGAGATAACGCAAACAAGACAATCCTCAACGTCGTCGTACTTGATTTTGCTTTCGGTTTTGTTGTATTTATTGTTGGTTTTTAAGTAATTATCAATCTGGTAAACAAAGGCGTTTCTTACCGCCTTATCGGGAGCTCCGCCGTGCTCGAGCCAGCTTGAATTGTGGTAATATTCCGTTAGGTTTACCTTGTTTGAAAACGCCACGGCGATGTCCATTTTGCACTTGTATTCGGGCTTATCATCACGGTCACGGGTTTTAACCTCTGTCTGCCAATGCTGAACAGAGGTAAGTCCTCCCTCGCCTATTACCTCAGCGACGTGGTCAACAACGCCGTTTGCGTATAAAAATGAAGTGGTGTCGTAGCTTCTGCCGTTTTGATTGCGGAAAATAAACTCAACGCCTGCGTTTACGATTGCCTGACGCTTCATAATGTCAATGAAATATTCGGGCTGAATCGCGATATCGGTAAACACCTCTAAATCGGGCTTCCATGTGATTTTTGTACCTGTATCCTTTTTGCTGTACGGCTCTTTCTTAAGTCCGCCTACATTTTCGCCCTTTTCAAAATGCAGGGTGTAGCGGTAGCCGTCACGGCGGATGTCAACGTCCATATACTCGGAGCTGTACTGGGTTGAGCACAAACCTAAGCCGTTCATACCAAGCGAAAACTCATAGCTTTCGCCCTCATTATTGTTGTACTTGCCGCCTGCGTACATCTCGCAAAAGACAAGCTCCCAGTTGAAGCGTTCTTCCTTTTCGTTATAATCAACCGGGATTCCGCGTCCGTGATCTTCTACCTCAATAGAGCCGTCCGAGAACTTGGTAACGGTGATTTTTTTACCATAGCCCTCGCGCGCCTCGTCGATTGAGTTTGACAGAATTTCAAATACGGAATGCTGACAGCCGTCGATTCCGTCAGAACCGAAAATTACCGCAGGGCGTTTGCGGACTCTGTCCGCGCCCTTAAGCGTGGTAATACTGTCGTTTCCGTATTCCATGGTCTTTTTCCTAGCCATTCATATACCTTCCTAATTTATAATTACTTCTCGCCGCGTAGTTTCTTAATTTTATCGCGCAGATATGCCGCGTGCTCAAATTCAAGCAGTCTGGCGGCTGCCTTCATCTCCTTGGTCAGGCTGTCGATAAGCTGCTGCCGCTGTGCCTTGGAGAGTCGTTTTGTATTCTTAAACTCGCTTTCGTCGTGAGTTGAAATTTCAAGAATTTCGCTGACCTTTTTAACGATTGTTTTCGGAACGATTCCGTGTTCCTCGTTATATTTTTGCTGAATCTCGCGTCTGCGGTTGGTCTCCTCAATACACACGCGCATTGAGTCGGTAACGCTGTCGGCATACATAATGACCATACCGTCGCTGTTACGCGCGGCGCGTCCCGTAATCTGAATAAGCGAGCGCGTACTGCGCAAAAAGCCCTCTTTGTCGGCGTCAAGCACTGCAACAAGCGACACCTCGGGGATATCGAGACCTTCTCTGAGCAGGTTTATTCCGACGAGGACGTCGAATTCTCCCAGACGCAAATCGCGCACAATCTCCATACGCTCTACGGTGTCGATATCGTGGTGCATATAGCGCACCTTTATTCCCATTGTTTCGAGATAAGCGGTCAAATCCTCAGCCATTTTTTTGGTAAGCGTTGTAACAAGGGTGCGCTGCTTTTTCTCACTTCTCATATTTATTTCTGACACAAGGTCGTCAAGCTGGCCTTCGGTCGGTCTTACTGAAATTTCAGGATCAAGCAGACCGGTCGGTCTGATAATCTGCTCGGCGATAAGCTGACTTTTTTCTATTTCAAAATCTCCGGGAGTCGCGCTGACAAACACCGCCTGATTGATTCTGTCATAAAATTCGTCAAAATTTAGCGGACGGTTATCAAGTGCCGAGGGCAGTCTGAAGCCGTAATCTATAAGGCTTTTCTTGCGTGCGTAGTCACCCGCGAACATTCCCCTAACCTGCGGAAGCGTAACGTGGGACTCATCCACAAAGAGCAAAAAGTCCTTCGGAAAATAATCGAGCAGTGTGTACGGCGATGAACCCGGTGCTCTGCCCGACAAAATTCGCGAGTAGTTTTCTATACCGGTGCAAAAGCCGATTTCGCTGAGCATTTCCATATCATACCGGGTGCGCTGCTCTATTCGCTGGGCTTCAAGCAGCTTGCCGTTTTCTCTGAAATATTCAAGGCGTTCCTCCAGCTCGCGCTCAATTTCAGCAAGCGCGGTCTGCATTTTGTCGCGCGATACTATATAATGAGAAGCCGGATAAATTGCCGCGTGGCGCAGTACCGCTTTTAATTCGCCCGTGAGCGGATTAATCTCGGAAATCCGGTCAACCTCGTCGCCGAAAAACTCCACTCTGATTATAGAATCGTTTGAAGCGGCAGGGAAAATCTCAACCACGTCTCCCCTTACCCTGAACTTGTTGCGGATAAAGTTGACGTCGTTGCGCTCGTATTGAAGCTCAACAAGCTTTTTAATTAAGTCGTCACGCGATTTTTCCATTCCCGGGCGGAGCGAAATTACCATATTGCGGTAATCTATCGGGTTACCCAAGCTATAAATACACGATACCGAAGCGACGATGATTACATCTCTGCGTTCGGAAAGCGCGAGGGTCGCGCTGTGGCGGAGCTTGTCAATCTCGTCGTTTATAGAGCTGTCTTTTTCTATATAAGTGTCTGTCTGGGCTACATAAGCCTCGGGCTGGTAGTAGTCGTAATAAGACACAAAATACTCGACAGCGTTTTCGGGAAAGAACTCCTTGAACTCGCTGCAAAGCTGTGCCGCAAGGGTTTTGTTGTGAGCCAAAACAAGCGTAGGTCTTTGTACCCGCTCGATTATATTGGCCATGGTAAAGGTTTTACCCGAGCCTGTAACGCCAAGCAGTGTTTGCTCTCTGTTCCCCGATAAAATGCTGTCGGTGAGCTTTTGTATTGTTTCCGGCTGGTCGCCGGTAGGCTTGTACTTTGAGTGAATTTTAAATTCCATATTAAATCAATTCACTTTCTCTTAATGATACATAGTCGTCATCTGTAACAATAAAGTGATCGAAAAGCCTTACTCCGACCGTATTCAAAGTAAATTTGAGCGCGTCGGTAGTAGCCAAATCATTTTTTGACGGCAGGGCGTTTCCGCTGGGGTGATTGTGAGCGATAAACGCAAGACGCGCGTTGTGCCTGATTGCAAGATCAACAATTTTTCTGATGGGCATATCCGAGGAGTTTACCGAGCCCTTTGCAACAACGTCAAAGAAGATAATTTTCCCTTTTGCGTCACCGAGCAATAAAACAACAACCTCCTCGGTTCTGCCGATGAATTTTGATTTTATTAAATCTCCGATTGTGTCGAGGTCAATTACATTGTCGTTTAACAGCTTTGACTCATTATAAAGCCTTGCCATCTCGGGCAAGAGCTTTAGCAAAACCGCTGTATTCTCAGTTAAGCCGAAATCCTCCATTAGTTCGTCAATAGGTGCGTCGCAAACGCCTGCAAGAGTAACGAATCTGTCAATCAGCTTGTGGGCAAGCGGATTTGTGTCTTTTCGCGGAATAGCGTAATATAAATACAACTCCAGTGCCTCGTGAGGCTCAAAAACATCAAGTCCGTTTTCTATAAACTTTTTCTTTAATGTTTTTCTGTGTCCTTTATGAACTGATGAATCCGATGACATAACAGACCTCCAAAATCGCGGTTTATTTTACTCCGTATTTTTCGTAGTATGCGTCGATTGCCTCTTTGAGCTTGTCGTCAATAATAACCTTGCCGTTATATTCCTTATTATACAGGTGCTCAACAACCTCTGCCATTGTTACAATAGCTGTTGTTTTAAGACCGTACTTTTCCTCAATCTCGGCAAGCGCGCTTTTTTCGCCCTGACCGCGTTCCATTCTGTCAACGGAAACGACAAGTCCTACGGGGTTAACGTCGCCCTGAGCCTTGATAATCGGCAGAGTTTCCTCAATAGATGTGCCTGCTGTGGTAACGTCCTCGATGATAACAACCTTGTCTCCGTCACTAATGGGGCTTCCGAGCAAAATACCCTTGTCGCCGTGATCCTTAACTTCTTTGCGGTTTGAGCAATAGCGGATATCGGCGTCGTACTTTTCGCTGATTGCGATTGTCGCGGCAACCGAAAGCGGAATGCCCTTGTACGCCGGACCGAACAGAACGTCAAAATCAAGTCCGAAGCTGTTTTTTATCGCCTCGGCATAGTACGCACCGAGCTTGCGAAGCTGTGCTCCTGTTCTGTAAAAGCCTGTGTTTACAAAGAACGGTGTGTTTCTTCCGCTCTTGGTAACAAAATCGCCGAACTTGAGAACCTGACAATCTACCATAAATTCAATAAATTCCTTTTTGTATGCTTCCATAATTATCCTCCGTTAATTTCAAATATTTGTTTGCATATTTTTACATTTTCAATTCTACCACAATATATTGATTTTGTAAATGAGAATTACACAGATGTAATCAATATACAGTGTTTTAGACAAAATATCACAAAATATTGGCAGTTGACAAATTAGAACGGTTGTTCTATAATATATTCAAACGTATGTTTGTTGTATTTAGAGGTGTACTATGAAGAGGTTTGTAAGCGTACGGGCGACATTTGAGGAAGGCGGAAATATTGTTCCCGAGTTCATCACTTGGGACGAGGAACACATCTACCCCATCAGCAAGGTTATTGACATAAGATATAAAAAACTGCTCGACAGCAGGACAAGGGAGATTAAATTCACCTGCATAATTTTGGGGAAAATCAGATATTTATATTACGATGAACGACGCTGGTATGTAAAAATCGAGCGGGCGGGCTGATATAAAATTACCGGCGTTCACTCTCGCCCGTCTTTGTAGTGCTCGACTGTTCAAAAGCGTTTCTCTGACAGCCGGATCAAAACGCGGAAGTTTTCTATACAGCAAAAAGCCCTTCGGAAAACCGAAGGGCACTGACTGTAGAAAAAGTCCAAACGCGATTTGTTCAGGACAACATTTGACATAATCGTAGGGGCGCACCCGCGTGTGCGCCCGGGACAGGAAGTCCTACGTTTCCATAGCGGATATGGTTAGATAAGAAACGCAACTCGGGCGGACACATGGGTCCGCCCCTACAGCATAACCTAATGATTTGCCATTTTTCTTTATAAAATATCTTTTTTCGACAAACTGAGCCCTTCGGAAAACCGAAGGGCATATTGATTTACTGATTATCATTTTGCGCGCTTGCACCGAAGTAAACGTTGTATTCACTGTAACCGAGCTTAATTGTTTTAATCAAGCCATCCTCGCGCTCAATATAGAACTCGGTTTTTGTTCCTTCGTCAAAGCTCGCTTTTATTGTGTCGCCGTCAAGCTCAAACGTGCCTGAGTGAGTGCCGTCCTCCGGTATGCCGGGGCTCATCCAAAGTTGGAAGGTTCCGTCTTTGGTAAAAGTGAGGCTTCCCTGATAGTTTGAATACTTCGAGTCATAAACCTCGGAAAGCTCCACCTCGTCCTCGCTGGCGTTTTTTGCGGAAACAGGTATCCACTTTGTGTCATAAAGCTGATTTGCAGCCCTGTTGTGCTGATTTATCAGGACAACCGCGGTAACTGTACAGGCGATAACCGCCGCAATAATAACAAGAGCAACGATTGTTCCGATTCTTTTCTTTTTCTTTCTGATTTTTGATCTCTCAGCAATTTGCTCGGGAGTCATTTTTTTTACTTTTTTACTCATAGCTTAACCAAAATAAACTTGATAGCCCGCATAAACAACGTAAAAGCTAACGGGAGTATTGCCGTCCCATTCGGTAACGGTGATGTCCATATTCTTATCATTTGAGTAGGTCGCGGAGATTTTTTGATTTTGAACCGCGTATCCGCCGGTTGCCGGCTCGTGGGAAGAAACGGTATCGGAGAACGTACCGTCGCTGTTAAAGGTCAAAACACCGGAGGTGTTATATCCCGTGCCGAAAACCTCTTTTAGCGAGGTGTTGTTGCCCGAAACGGTATCTACAACCCTGCCGTTCGGAATAAAGGTAGCGTTAAAGTGAGTAACGTCGCCCTCTGCTTCGGTCGGAACTACTACAGCATTTGTCTGCTCCTGTGCGGAACTCTGTTCCGAGCTTTGAGCGGAGGTTTGATCCTGACCGTGCATAGCCTGCGCAGTGGTGTACGGAACTGCACTTGCGGTGGGTGTTGTTGACTCCCGGGTATTGTTATTCTCAGAACCAAAGACTCCGTTAAAGTAAAGAATCGCAATTACAGCGGCAATTACCGCGATTACAGCAATAACTATAATAATAACAACCGGAGCTTTTGACTTTTTTTCTTTTTTACCGTGTTTACCTGCCATTTTACTTTTTCTCCTTATCATTTTCAAGTGCTTCCTGCTTTAACTTAAGAACGGTTTTGCGCTTCATCATTCTGCCGTTAAAGTAGATGTACTCCTCCATATCGGCGGATTCGTCGATTTCGAGCTTTTTTAATTCCTCGTAGTCGGGAGCAGTCTGCTTGTTTTTGTTTTTTCTTTCGGCAAGCTCGCTGCGTTTATCTCTCATCTTTTTATCCACATTTTTGCTTTGAGTTGAGTTATCGACAATCATAACGTACATTCTGTTATAAACCGCGGAATTGATGATAAACGACGAAACGGACGGAATTACGAACAACGCCAAAAGAATTGTAGCTATCATAATCGCAACCGCGGAAGCAGAACAGCATATAACTATCGAAGTGCAAACAGCAAAAAGAAGCACAAGTCCGAAAACAGCTATTATATTATGCTTTAACTCGCCGAAGCTCATTAAGAAGCTGTTTTTATAGATATTCTTCATCGAGATATCGAACGTAACCGTCATTGACGGAATATAGAAGAACATAAACAGAAAAAATACCGCTATAATTATACTTATTGCCAAAAACACAAAGAATATCCAGTTTTGACTGCCGAGTCTTGAATACAGGGAAATTGACCAGTAGCTGAAAAAAACAGCCAGATACGCTACAATACCGTGAACAAGAAATCTGAGGAAGTTTTCTTTTACCGCGGCAACAAAGTTTTGGAAAACATTGACGTCAAGTCTTCCCCGGGATATGTGAACGCTGACCTGTACCACACCCGAATAAAACGGAAACAGCGGTATAATGGTTAATATCAATATGAAGTTTGAATTTAATCCCGTTAGAGTGTTTATCGCGTAAAAAATGCCGAAAAAAGCGGCAAACGGAACCGCAAACAGCACATTGGTCAGCAACAGCTTAGGAAAACCCTTAAACAGATTGGTGAACACAACCGTCAGCGGAAATGAAGAGTTTTTTGACGCCATATCGTCCTCCGAAAATCCTTAATTTAGAACTTAAAAGCACCTGCAAAAAGCGACCACAAAAGGGTGTCTAAAAGTGAAGCGGCAAAGGTGAATATCATAGCCGTCAACAGCTTTGAGCTAAGGTGCAAAAAACCTTCCCTCAAGGAAGAAAGCGGAGCGTTCCTGCCAACCGTGACGAAAAACATCCGCTTGGAAAAATCAAACGCGTAAGCGGAGAAAAACGCCAACGCTATACAGAACAAAAAAGTTCCCGGCAGCAGCACCAACAAGTAAAACCCGACTCCGCTTAAGCCGTGGGTGATAAACAAATACGCCGCGGTGATCCCGGTGCCGAAGCCCTTGAACATTACCACCGCAAACTGAAACGGCAAGCCCCACGGTGCCGTGCCGAACAGGTAAATGCAAATTAAAAATATAAAATCAGACGCAAAGCATGCGCAAAAAGTGCCTATCGCACTCTGCGACAGCCTTGCCTCAAGATTTGTGGTAAACAGAAAATCAAGCGAATTTAGTGCTTCGCTTTGAGCGGAACGCGCGTACAGCGCGCCCAAAATCATACCGAGTAAAATCATTAAAACGAACAGCAGCTTTACTCCGTACCGCTTTATTATGTACCTGAAATCGGGTACTGAAAATCTGCGGTTAAGCCCCGAAAATCTTTTAGGTTTGCTGAATGAAAATACAATTCCTTTCATAAAACGTTCCTCTCTTTAACAGTTTGTCCGTTAAAGAATATGCGAAGCGTTTTATGATTATTACTTTCCGAGCTCCTCCGCCCTGCTTGTGCAGGCTTTCATAGCGTCTATTACGGCGTTTGAAAAGCCCTTTTCCCTGAGAACATTCAAGGCTTCGATTGTAGTGCCACCCTTGGAGCTTACCTTTTGAATAAGCACATCGGGACTGTCGCCGCTTTCTCTGAGCATGGCGGCTGAGCCTTCCAAGGTCGCACAGATAAGGTTGAGTGCCTTGTCGTAGTCAATGCCTACGCTGACAGCGTAATCTGCCATTGCCTGAGCAAACATATAAATATATGCCGGACTGCTGCCGTTTACGGCAATAATCTCGTTCATATGCTCCTCGGTTATATACTCGCAAACACCGCTTCCGGCAAACATATCGTAAACAATTTGCCTGTCATCCTCACTTATATTATCGGACGGACAAAGCGCGGAGGCACCTTTTTTGAGGAGCAAGGGAGTGTTCGGCATAACCCTTACCACAGGGCAGCCGCAGCCGAGCGCGCTTTGAACATATTTTATTGAAATTCCCGCTGCAATCGAAACAAAGGTTTTGTCTGCGCTGACAACAGGCTTTAGTGCTTCAAGAACCTCGGCGTAGTTTTGCGGCTTTACAGCCAAAACAATAATATCGCTGTCTGTCACAATTTTCTGTGAAGAAGCAAGCGCATTTACTCCGAGCTTTGAGATTTCAGCGAGTTTTTCATCGCTTAAATCGTACACGTTTATAAATGAACCCTCGCCGTTTTGAGCGATTAAGCCTTTGATTATGGCGGTTGCCATATTGCCTGCTCCGATAAATCCTATTTTCTTCATAAATTAGCCTTTCTGCCTAACGGCAATAATGGAATAGCGGTTTAACGCTATTCCAAATATCGCCTTATAGTATTATTAAATTGAGAACGAGCCGTTAATGCGGCAGGTAAACTTAAAGCCCTTCTTGTTGTTCTCGCCGTCGCGGACATAGTCGCCGTAGAAGAAGATTTCGCCTTCGTCAATTCTTCTATACAGCAAGCCCCAGTAGCAAGCACCCGAGGCGTGGTGATACTGGAAGAACTGGTTAACAAAGTTCTGAACATTTACATTCTTCAAGTCTCTTGTGCCGCCCGAAGCCGAAGCGTAATCTGAATAGATATATCCCTGAGTTCCGTTTGACAGCTTAATCTTATACCAGTGAGAGCTGTAAAGCACGCCGTCAATAAACGTAAACGCGGTATTCTGCGACATAGTGGTAACTATTGAATAGTTCGTTCCTGCTCCGCTTCTGAGGTTAACGCCGCTGGCGTTTACAAAGCCTGCTCCGCCCGCAGATATAGTACCGGCAGAACCGGTGTTGAGAAGCACGGACTGCAGCGATGAATCGTTATAAATAGCATACGATCCAACGTTATACGTAAAGCATACGAGCGCGTCAAACTGCCTCTGGTTAAACTTAATGCTGTTGCTTGTAAGGAACGAGTTGGTTCTTGTTGTATATCCGCCGGTGTTAACGGTCTGCACAAGGTAAGCATAAGCCTCGTAAAGATTAAGGTTATTGTAGAACATCTCGTTGGAAAGTACTACCTTGCCGTAGCCTACAGTCGGATCCGATGTGATCGAGTCGGCTGTTACCGATGTAAGGAAGCCCTCGTAGTTAGAGATGAGGTTGATAATTTGATCGCTTGCTCTGCGTTCACCGAGAACGGTTGTTGTGGTATCGGACGAGTTGGTAACAAACACCTCTCCCTCGCCGCTGGTTTTTGTTGTAGCGTAGGTTGAGCTTGAGGCTGTTCTTGAATACGCCTTAATTGACCACTTGCCGGAGATATTGAGCACGTGTCCGCCTGCCCAAACCATGGTATTACCTACCTGCAGCTTACTTGTAGCCTGAACCTTATATGAGGTTGAGCCGTTTGAAACCATAAAGTACAGGTCTGTTTTTTCAAGGTCTGTAATCGCCTTGAATACTACGTTTGAGTTTTTGGGAGCGGAGTTCGGAGTCGCGTATGTAAAACGTACATTCTCCTTAGCCGCAACATTGATTACACAGGTGTTCGCACCGCTTGAGGTGTACGCCGCGATTGTAACGCGTCCGGTACCCCTTGTGTCTACAACGCCGTTTTTAACGGTTGCAATGCTCGGGTTTGAAGAGTACCAGTTAACTCCGCCGGTGCTTGATTTAAGCAAAATTGACTTTCCGCATGGAATACTGCCGACGCTTCTGAGTGAAATGTTAACATTGTTGGAGTTTTGCTTTACATAGATATTACAGCTTGCTGAGCTGCCGCCTGTTGAAGCGGTAATAACGGCACTTCCGACAGCCTTTGCGGTAACAACACCGTTTGCGTCAACCGTAGCTACGGAATTGTTAGAGCTTGTCCATGTTACAGGCGATGAGCTTGTCGCGGTAATTGCGAGCTGATAGCCTGTGTAAATAGTGTTGCTGGTGTTAGAGAGCTTAACAGACGCCGACGGCGGGTCTGTTACGTGAACAAGACATGTAGCCGAACCGGTGCTTGTATAAGCCGAGATTGTAACATAGCCGTATCCCACGGTCTTAACAACGCCGTTTGTAACGGTAGCTATTTTCGGGTTGCAGCTGTACCACTTAACGCCTGCTGTTGATGAAGTAAGGGTGAATGAATTGCCCTTGTAAGCAAGCTGCGAGGTCTTTGAAATATTAACGGCTGTGCCGTTCTTAACATATACACGGCAGGTGCCTGATTTTTCGCCCGACTTAGCGGTGATAACCGTATTTCCCGCGCCTTTTGCAGTGACAACGCCGTTGGAGTCAACGGTAGCAACGCTTGTGTTTGAGCTTGTCCAGCTTACGTTTGTAACATCGTACGCGGTAATGGCAAGCTGAGTGCCCTTGTATATTGTATTGTTGGTATTTGAAAGTGTAATCTGGGTTGCCGGGGGATCTGTAACCTGAACAAGACAGGTTGACGAGCCTGAGCCTGTATATGCCGAAATTGTAGCAAAGCCCTTGCCGACTGTCTTAACAACGCCTTTTGTAACGGTGACAACGTTCGTGTTGCTGCTGTACCAGTTAACTCCGGCGGTTGTTGATGTAAGGGTAAATGAATTGCCGAGATACGCAAGCTGGTATGATTTTGAAAGATTTACGGCGGTACCGTTCTTTACATAAACCTTACAAGCTCCGGTTTTATCGTCCGATTTTGCGTAGATAACCGCGTTACCCGCGCCGACGGCAGTAACAACGCCTCTGTAGTCTACTGTGGCTACGTTGGTGTTTGAGCTTGTCCACGTTACCGAGCTTACGTTATATGCTGTAATGGCAAGCTGAGTGCCCTTGTAAATGGTGTTGTTAGTATTTGAAAGTTTAATTTTCTTTGTATCATCGGGCGGATCTACAACGTGAACCAAACAGGTTGCGGAGCCGGTGCTTGTATATGCGGAAACAGTAGCGTAACCGTTGCTTACCGCCTTTACAACACCGTTTGTTACGGTAACAACATTCGGGTTGCTGGTGTACCATTTAACGCCCGCGGTTGATGATGTAAGCGTAAACGAATTGCCCCTGTACGCAAGCTGAGAGGATTTTGAAAGATTTACGGCAGTACCGCTCTTTACATAAACCTTACAAAGACCGGTTTTATCGCCTGACTTAGCGGTAATTGCTGTGTAACCGGCAGATTTAGCGGTAACAACACCGTTTGCGTCAACTGTAGCGACAGCGGTATTTGAAGATGACCACGTAACGTTTGTTACGTCATACGCTGTAATCGCAAGCTGTGTGCCGTTATAAATAGTGTTGTTGGTATTTGACAGCTTAATCTCATTTTCTGCAGGAGCAGGCGGAGTAGGAGCGTCAATAACCTGAACAAGACAGGTGTTTGAGCCTGTGCTTGTATAAGCCGAAATTGTAACAAAACCGTTGGCTACGGTTTTTACCACACCGTTTTCAACTGTGGCGATCGCAGGGTTACAGCTGTACCACTTTACGCCTGCGGTTGATGATGTGAGCTTAAAAGAATTGCCCTTATAAGCAAGCTGTGAGGTTTTTGACAGATTAACCGCCGTACCGTTTTTAACGTAAACCTTGCAGGTACCTGTGAGGTTGCCGGATTTTGCGGTAATCAGGGTATAACCGGCACCTACGCCGGTAACAATACCGCGGCTGTCAACAACCGCAACGGCATTATTTGAGCTTGACCACGTTACGTTGGATACGTCATAAGCCGTAATAGCAAGCTGTGTGCCGTTATAAATTGTATTGTTTGTATTCGAAAGTTTGATTGTCGCTGCCGGAGCCGGTGTCGGTGCCGGAGCGGTTGCTTTTACAAAATCGCGCTTTACATAACCGGTTTTGTTGGTAGTCAGCTCTTTAATCCGATACCATTCCGAGTTATAGAGCTTGCCGTCTGTAAAGGTAACCTTTGTGTTCAATCTCATCTGCGTTACTATCGCGTAGTTAGTTCCCGCACCCGCGCGGAGATTAACGTAATCATCAGATATGTATCCGCTTCCGCCTGCTGTAGGCGTAGGATCGGCGGCGTTCGCGATTACGGGAAATGCCGACGCAAACACTGACAACATAACAATGATTGACAGAAAAACGCACAATGACTTTTTCATGGTTTTTGTTTTCATTTTTACACCTTCAATCAAAAATATGTAATTTATAAATTAATAAATTATATTATAACATAAAATTGCATTTATTGCAATTATTATTACCCGGGAAATAATTACTTTTTTCCGTTTCCGAATATCTTGGGTGAAATTATTTTTACGTAAAAAACTACCATTATTGTAATAGCTTTATCGTAAAATAAAAATATAATATTGCCTAAGATTAAGAATATATACGGAACATACATTCCGAAAACAGTGTACTCCTCGGCGGAAATCCCCAGGACAAAGGTCGTAAAGAAAAACGCCGCTATGGCCGCCGCGTTAAATACGGCGAATTTTAACACCCATACCAAAACTTTGTTTTTTATCTTATTCTCAAAGATATTTTTTAATATCGGATAGTACCCGAAAAGCGCGATAAAGAACACAACCGCCTCTTTATCCGTCGCTAAAAAAGCCGACAGTACCGAAACCACAACATAAACCGCGAACGCCCATTTGCAGTCATACTCAACTACAACAGACACGAAAATTGCTCCGGCAAAAATAGGAAGCGCGTATGTTCCAATCGGGATAAATGAGGTAATAATCATTAAAACCGTTGAAATTGCCGCAATAATCGCGCAATAAGCGATTTTGAAGGTCTTTTTATTAACTGAGCTTTTCTTCATAATCAACAGGATCTGCAGCAGCTGCAAAGACAATCCGCGCACATAATCGCCGAGCAAATATCACAAACCGAGCACGCGGTTGAATTTGTATTGGGATTTGTTGTGTATCCGCCGTAATTGTAGGCGCGCTGGGTATTCATATTGTTAACCGCAGTGCGGTATTCGGCGTTGTTCGGATCCATATTGCAGGCAGTATTAAAGTAAGTGTTTGCCTGCTCGTTAAAGCCCCTGCGGTACGCGCACATTCCCATAAGAAAATGCCATTCGGCATCGCGCTCATTTTGAGGAGTACTGTTAAGAATATTCTCAGCTTCATTAATCATATTGCGCTGAATATAAATTCTAACGCTGTAGAATTTGGAGTTCTGAGCGTTGTATGAGCTGTAGCCGCCGGTGCTCTGCGAGCCTGTACCCTTGCCTTTTTGGCGCATATTATTAATTTGGTCATACGCCTCGTTGACTTCCTTCATTTTTTCTTCCGCTACATCGGCGAGGGGACTGTTTGTGTAGTTATCGGGATGATATTTTTTAGCAAGCTCTCTGTATGCCTTTTTTACTTCTTCATCTGATGCGTTCGGAGAAACCCCGAGCACCTCATACGGATTGTTCATTTTTTACCTCCTGCCGTTTATTCAACACGGCATTTTGCTTATTTGGTAAGCCGTATAACATAAAATTATCAAGAATCGCCTTGAAATCAATTATATCAAGCAAATTATAAGCGTCGTAGGCTCTGGCAAGCGACTGGCTCAGCACAGAACCGATGTAGTCTTGATCATTAATGCCGGACATAATAAACGGGTTGAAATTGCCGGACTTAATATCCTTTTCATAATCGTCCGCGGCGTCGATAAGATATACCCACCTGCCGATTTGATAGCCAAATTCACTTAGAACTCTCCGCTGAGAATCACTGCCGCCTTCGAGCGCGGCTAAGCCTGAGAGCATTCCCGCCGTTGGCTCGGCGGCCTTATCAACCGTTACATATTCATTATTTTCGGCGGCTTTTTGATTTTTCATCATCTCGCGGACTATATTTTCAATATCGGGAAAACACTTCGCTGCCTTCCTTTGACGACGGCTGAAAAACGGCTTGATGATTTTTAACGCGGTTCGCTTAAAAAAACCGCTGTCGTCAATATCATCAATCACCTTATAATAAGCAGAAATGACTGAAAGTGCCGACGCCTTGCTGTAGGCGTCGTCCTTACAAGCGGCAAATTTGCACTTTTTCAGAGGATTGAATTTGCACCGTCCGTCTGAAAATCCTGTGCAGGAGCGTTTAAGCGACATAAGCAAAATCGTGTAAAATGTGCAGTCGTAGCTTAAAATAAGCCTTGTCATAAAGCCGTAGTCCTTGCCGAGCTGCCTGCACAAACCGCAGTAAACCGACTTATACGCCTCGTATTCTTTAATCTTTAGCTCATCCTTGAAGATTTGAAGATAGCCGAACACAGATTTGCTCCTTTTACCTTAATTTAATTATTATACTATATTTGTGCAAAATTTTCAATAGTTAGACAGGATTAGCGTTAATTTTTCTAAAATAGAAAAAATTTCGGATTTATATGTGATAACATATAAAAAAACAAAACGGTGAATATTATGAACGTTTACGACTTTGACAAAACTATATACAGCGGTGATTCCACCGCGGATTTTTACCTTTTTTCGCTGAAAAGGCATAAAAAAATAATCACTCTGGCTCCATCGCTTTTGGGTGCGGTAATGAAGTATTATGTTTTAAAAAAAGGGACAAAAACCGACTTTAAGCAGGTTATGTACAGGTTTTTGCGTTACTGCGATATTGACAGGGATGTTGCGGATTTTTGGGAGATTAACCAAAGCAAAATCAAGAAATATTATCTTAAGCAAAAGCGCGATGACGATGTAATAATCTCCGCCTCGCCGGAATTTTTGCTTGAACCTATCATAAAAAAGCTCAACATCGGCACGCTTATGGCTTCGCGCGTTGACAAGCACACAGGAATATACAACGGAATCAACTGCCACGGAAAAGAAAAGGTGCGCAGGTTTTATGAGGTTTTCCCCGACGGAAAAATCGAAGAATTTTATTCTGACAGCTACAGCGACTCTCCCCTTGCGGAGATTGCGGATAAGGCGTTTATGGTAGACGGCGAGAATGTGACAACGTGGATATTTAAATAAAAATCAGCTCCTCAGACGAGGAGCTTTTGCTTTTTTATAATCTGAATTTAGTTGCAGCCGCAGTTAAACTTCGGAGAATTACCAAATTCTTCCTCGGCTGTTGCGGGAGGATAGAACGAATCTCCGGGAAAATCAATCTTGCTGAATGCCTCGCACGGATCGTCGCTTTGGTCTGTGCATTCCTTGCGCGGTACGCAGAAATCGTAGGTCGGGATAGTCAGCTGTACGCTTCTGCTCAGCTGAATAATAGAAAATACGCCAAGCGTTGTTGTTACCTGCTGGGTTGTAGGTGCTGCCAAAGCGGCTCCGAAAAATTCTGTAACGTTCTCAGGTACAAACGGAAGAATTACAGGCGTTGTGACAGGCGACAAGCCCGAGGCAAGCACCATGGGATATGATACCTGAACCTCTGCTCTGGGCAAGGTTCCGCTTTCTGCCGTGCAGCAGTTAAACTCCGCAGGATCAATGGCGGCTTCAACGTCATCGCTCGAAAAGCTCTTTACATTTGCGTCGCTGCCGTAAAGAACCGCGCGCTTTGAGTAAACGGCGAGTCCCGTCACGCTTTCGGGCGCGCTGCCTGCGGCTGTGTAAAGCTCAACAAATACCGCAAAGTAATAAACCACATCTACCGAGAAGTAGCCCCTGTGAAATGCCACGCTGTCAACATTAACAGTTGATGTGAGCACGCTTGCCCTTGTAACTCTGGCGGCAGCGGCGGTTTCTACCTGCTGTTGAACTTCGTCGGTAAAGAACACGGTTAAATCCCTGATGCAGTCCTTAGCACCACAGCTGTCATAAATTCTGTCTACATCGACGCATACCGGATCAAATTCCGGAGAGCTGTCTAAATCGTTTTTATAATCTGTTTGCTGTGTCTCCATAGCTTCAGATACTTCCGACATAAAAATACCTCCATAATAAGTATTTACAGGCTTTGCAACACTGTACAATACATTTTATGGAGGTGTTGTGTTTTGGTGATTACGCGGTATATTTTTCAAGAACTTTTTTAAAATTGTCTCTGACCGCCTTGCAATCGGACGCGGTATGGTTTGTCAGAGTAATAAATATCTCGGATTTATCGGTATTATAAGAAAGTATCGACCCAAAAGCGTCAAACTTGCCGTCAATATATGCACTTTTGCCGTTCAGGTTAACTCCGAATCCATAGGCAGTTTTATTATCCTTTACCCCGGAAACCTGATTTGTAAACATCATATTAAATGACGCAGGAGTTAATACCTGACTGTTAAGTAATCCGTCGGTCCATTTAAGCAGGTCGGAAACGTTTGAAATCATACCGAACGAAGAATATCCTACTCCTTTATAATTAAGGCTCTTTGTGTTTGAGCCCTTGTCGTAAGCATTCGCCATTTTTTCGTCCGGGATAAAACCTGAGCTTCCCATTCCGAGCGGAGTGAAAATATTATTCTTCAGATAATCCGAATACGCCATTCCGCTTGCCTTCTCAATAACTTCTCCCAACAGGAAGTAGTTGCTCTCGGACACATCAAATTTTGTGCCCGGGGCAAAAGCGAGCTGCTGAGATAAAATCCAGTCGAGAATCGCATTTTTATTTTCTTTTTCAGAATTATTTTCTTTAACGGCTTTATCCAGCTCACCGTGAAGGTAATTGGATGGTGTGGTTATGTCGTTATGCAAAACATAGGTTTTTATGCCGGACGTCATATTCAAAAGCTGCTTAACCGTTATCTTCTTTCCTGCCTCGTAATCGGGAAAATATTTTTCGAGGGTATCATCAAGACTGAGCTTCTTTTTCTCTGACAGCATCAGAACAGCGGCGGCGGTAAACTGCTTGGTAATATTGCCTGTGTAAAAACGGGTATTGATTGAATTATCAATGTGTTTATCGCTGTTTGCCGCTCCCTTTGAGCTGAGATATTCAAAGTCGTTTCCGAGCTTCATATAAATTGAGCCGTAAAACTTATTTGTTTCCACAATCTTGTCAAACTGAGAGATTATCTCGCCCGATTTTCTCTTAATCGCGACAAAATTGTAGCTTACTCCCTGAGCTGAATCAGGCGTTGCGGGCGGTGATGTGGTAGGCGCGACTGTAGCCTGTACAGTCGATGCCTGAGTTACGGGCTCGGTCTCGGATTCTGACTCTGAGCCTGAATTGCAGCCGCACATCAACGCCGAGCCGGCGATTAACAAGCATAATAATATACTAATCGGTTTTAACAAAACAAATCACCTCTGTATAGTTGCCGAAATCCGGCGAATTACAATAAGCAAATGTGTTTTATGCGTATTATATCTTTTCCATCTTGCAGAAATTTGCCATCAGCTTTTTAGTACCGGATTTTTCAAAGG
>CAMNHG010000002.1 GCA_946539105.1 uncultured Clostridia bacterium
TCTTCTTTGAAAATCAAATAGAAGTCATCGTAATCGCTGCTCTGCCTTACATCCTTCAACGAATCAATTATATGCGACATTTCCGGAGTGAAAATACCGGTTTTGATATAACTTTTTCTAAACTCCGCAATCACACCGGAATGTTTCTTAAAATCCAGACCGTCTAACGCGAGAACGGCTCTCATGGCAGAAACGCCGCATAATAAGAACGATTGGCGGCAGATTTGTAATCACCGGAATCAATCAAAAGCTTAGCCGTATTCAGACGTTCTTTTGCTATTGCCAACCGGTGCTTTGAAAGGGCTATCTTGTTCTCGCTAAGCAACTTTGATACCCTCTTTCATGACATTCTGATAAAACGGCAATACATCCAAATACATATTGAAAGTTTCAATATCTTTTATTGTGGACGAAATCACCAAATCAAATTGAAGCCCAAGCTCGGATTCCGCTTTGATAATTGGCTTTTTATATCTCCACAAATCCTCGGGAGCGATTCCCTTGACCAAAATCATCATATCCACATCCGAATCGGGCGTATAATCACCGCGCGCATAGGAGCCGTAGAGAATAACGGAATCCAGATGGTCACCGAAAGTCTCCCTCGCTGTTTTGGCTATTTCGGATAGAATTATCTGCAATTCATTTTTTGAGCACATAGGAACACTCCTTTCACTTTGATAGTTTGATTATAGCATACCCAATTTTATTTGTCTATCTTTCTTTTTATTTTATACCGCCAATCCGGTATAAAATAGTATCTCATTAATTAACATATAATCATTGTAATATCATCAAATCAACATAAATCCATAATTTTCGACCAGATTTGGAAAGAAATTCCAAGTTGAAAAACAGACATAGATATGCTATACTGAAAGAGGTTTTACGACCTCTTTCTTTTATTTTAGGAGAATTTTTATGGCGAGAAAAAAATCAACTAATCCTGACACTAAGAAAACCGGCAGCGGTATTACCGCGCTTTATGTCCGCGTATCAACCGACGCTCAGTTTGAGGAAGGTTATTCCATTGAGGCGCAGGAAAAAAAGCTCAAGCAGTGGTGCGAGGTCAAGGATTTTTCAAATTATCAGGTATATCAGGACGGCGGATGGAGCGGCAGCAACCTTGACCGTCCGGCTATGAAACAGCTCATTTCAGATATTATGAACCACAAAGTTTGCAGAGTTGTGGTTTATAAGCTTGACCGTCTGTCAAGGTCTCAGAAGGATACATTGTTTTTACTCGAGGAGCTGTTTATTCCGCATAACGTAGAGTTCTTTTCGATGAACGAGAACTTTGACACGAGCACACCGTACGGCAAGGCTATGATTGGTATTCTGTCCGTATTCGCCCAGCTTGAACGCGAAAACATACGCGAGAGAACACGTATGGGAATGTACGAACGCGTCAAGGACGGCTACTGGATGGGCGGCAACGGAGTGCCGTTCGGCTATGACTACGACTCCAATCAGGATATTCTTGTGCCTAACGAGCATGCCGAGGATGTAAAGAACATCTACGACTTGTATTTGAAGGGCTATTCTACAACGCGCTTGGCAAAGATGTTCCCGGTTTCGGGTGACCGCCAGATTACAATGATTCTCGACAGAGTTACTTACATCGGAAAAATCAAATACAACGATGAAATCTTCCAGGGCAGACATCAGCCTATAATCGACGAAAACACGTGGCAGAGAGTTCAGCTTGAACGCCAAAGGCGCTCTACCAAAAACGTTGTAACTTCCCCCTATCTCCTAACCGGTTTGCTCGTATGCGGCAAATGCGGAGCGAAAATGAGATACCAAAAATGGGGAGCCGATAAAGTTAAGGTATATTGCTATTCTCAGCAAACCTCAAAGCTTAATCTTGTTAAGGATCCAAACTGCGACAACCCGCGTTATGACGCTGAGGATTTGGAAAAGATTGTAGTAGAGGATGTATTGAGAATGGCGGACAAAGTAAAAGCTGACGATAAAATCGTACCCAAAAGCAACGACAGCAGACGTGCCGGAATTAAAATTCTTCAAGAGAAATATGATACAATCTCCGCCAAGATAAAAAGGCTATATAATCTGTACGCCGAAAGCGAGGATAAAATACTGCTTGAAACCATAAAGGAAAATCAAAACCAACTTGCTTCCGTTTCAAAGCTTCTGAATAATGAGAAAACTTCTATTGCTGCGGTCGATGATATTGTAGACAGAAACAACGCCGTAAGGAATCTCAGAAGCGTTTGGGACAAGCTCACAATTCAGGAAAAGCAACGCGCTTTGCGCATTTGCGTTAGCAGAATTGTTGTCACCGACAACCATATCGACATAGATTATTTGATTTAGAAAACAGAATCTGCCCTCCTTGAAGAGGGCAGAAAATCATTTATTCAACAACCAGTCAAGAGCGTTGAGCTGTTTTATTCCATTATGCGAAACAGGCGGATCGTCGTCGAGCGTCAGCAGATATTTGGGATTGTGATCGGAGATGCTGTCGAGCGGCGTCAGCTCTCGTTTTAGTGTGTTTTCATCACGCACAGTCAGCGCTACCTGATAATACTCCGTGCCGCTGTCGTTAATAGCGATGAAATCAACCTCGGCGTTATCCTGCCTGCCGACATAGATCTCATATCCCCTGCGGAGAAGTTCAAGATATACGATATTCTCTAAAATATGCCCCATATCCGCCGGCTTTGTGCCGAGCAGATAATAGCGCAAGCCGATATCCGCCAGATAGTACTTCTCCTGCGTTTGCAAAAGCTGCTTTCCCTTGATGTCGTATCTGCCGACCTTGTACAGTACAAAGCTCTCACATAATGCGGTCAGGTAGTTGTCTACCGTATGCACCGACGCGCCCTTGCCGCCGCTTTTGAGGGTGTTGGCGATTTTTGTTGCGGAGCACAGGTTGCCAATGTTATCAAACATAAACCTTATAACGCTCTCCAGTACGGCAACATCAGCAATTTTTTTGCGCTTGACAATGTCCTTGAGCACGATAGAGGTGTAAATACCGTCGAGGTAGGCGAGGATATCCTTGCGGTTGTTTAGCTCTAAGGTGTACGGAAACGAGCTGTTCAACAGGTAGTCGCGGTATTTTCTCGACAGATTGCTATCGCCGACGGCGCTGATATATTCCTTAAAAGACAGCGGCAGCATTTTGACCTCAACATACCGTCCCGACAGCAGAGTTGCAAGCTCTCCGGACAGCAGCCCTGCATTAGAGCCGGTTATATACAGATCGACGTTTTTCAGAATGTAGAGACTGTCGCAAGCGCGCTGAAAATCAGGCACCATTTGTACCTCATCGAGAAATACATAATTCATTATGCCGGGAGTAAGCCTGCTTTCTACCTCGTGGTAAAGGGCTTTGAAATCATTTATATCATAAAATTCAGCGGATTCAAAATTGAGAGATATAATCTGATTTTCATTTATCCCGTTATTTATCAGATATTCCTTATACAACTCAAACAGCGTTGACTTACCGCAGCGGCGAATACCCGTTACGACCTTAATAAGCTGCTTATCCTTAAAATTGATAAGTTGATTAAGATATTCTTCTCTGTTAATCATATAATCACCCTCATAAGCGTATTGTATGCATTTATTATAATAAAATGCATTGGATTTGTCAAGTTTATGCACCGTACTGCACAAATCATCCTAATACTTTAATTATTAGCAGTATACTTTATAAACCAAACGATATTTATATTGGTATTATGATAAGGGAAATACAAATCTAACGTATTTATATTTGAAAAAAGCCGCTGTCTGTGATATGATTAAATAGGTTTAACAAATCATTTTATTTGAGGAATAAACCTATACTATACTTATTTCTACCGCTATACGTCATTCCGATGATAATCGGCGAAATACGGCGGTATCTTCGCGACAATTCCGCCGTTAGGGTTTCGCGGTCAATGCGTGACACCGCGTACAGGGCAATGCAGATTAAGGAACAGCTGACGGCTAAAAACAACCGCGAGCCTACGGTTGAGGAGATTGCCGAGATTATGGACACGCCCAAGGAGAATGTTGTTTTGGCACTTGAGGCGGTTGTTGAGCCTGTATCTTTGTATGAACCGGTGTTCTCCGACGGCAACGACACGGTGTATGTTATGGATCAAATCGGCGACAACAGCGACGATTCGTCGTGGCTTGAGGAGCTTGCCATGAAGGAGGCTATAGCGCGGCTATCCGACCGTGAAAAGCGGATTTTAACCCTGCGGTTTTTTCGCGGCAAAACCCAAATGGAAACCGCCGCCGAAATCGGAATATCCCAGGCGCAGGTCAGCAGAATTGAAAAGGGCGCGCTCGATTCCATCAAAAAAAGCATATAAATTTACCCTGCAAAACTGATGATAGAACAGTTTTGCAGGGCTTTTTATCTTTTTCTTAATAGGACGGAAGATAATATAAACCGCAACGTCCATAATCATCACAAATTACTTTGCCTTGAAGCCGTCCTGCTTTTCAAGGTTTTGAATAATCGTGTCAACGCTTTCCTGCATCGCAAGTATTGTTGTGTACTCGTGATCCGTCAGCTTTCCCTTCTCTAAATTAGGTGAAATAATGCCCACGGGAGTGCCGTTATAGCTGCCAAGTATTGTCGCGCCGGGCGACTCCTTAAACACAATCTCAAACAGCTTTGTATCGCCGTAAGAGAACACAACAGAGTCGTCTGCTTCGGCGGTTTTTACAACGCCCTGCCACTGCTTGGGGTAATAAAGAGAAACCACCTTGGTGGGAATTTCATAAACGTCTTGGGAATTAACGTAGTTTTCTTCGCCCTCTTTAAAATCATAATCCTTCTTTAGATTTGTAATAATCGCGTCAACTGCTCCCTGCATAGCGTAATATTTGGAGTAGTTCTTGTCGTTTTTGTCGAGCTTTTCATAGCTGACTCTTACGATAGTATTTTTGCCGTCCTTTGTAAGCGTTCCCAGAACATCTCCGCTGCCGCAGTTAAGCTGCAAATCGAAGAGCTTTTTATTATCCGAGCTAAAGGTGACTGTTGTTCCGCCGTTTTCTTCTTTTACGTCGGTCTTTACCGATTTTTCATACTCCTTGGGATATTTAAACTCCCACTCCCCTGCCTTTATCACAAAGACTTCAACATCATCGTTTACCGATGTTGTCTCGACAGCAGAGCTTGAGGAGTCGCCCGAAGCGTCGGAACTGCCGCCGTTTGAACAGCATGCAAGCGTGCCGCATAACAGAACAGCGCAAATTATAATTCCTAAAATCTTCTTCATATTATACCTCCGATAATTTATTCAGCCTTTTCAGCGGCTGATTCATTTTTCTTTTTTCTGTCCTTCCTAAAGTTTTTAATACTGTTAACAATGTATTGATAACTGTACAGCTTAAAAATTTTAGAACCGGCAAAATATATGATTATTCCCAGCGGAATTTGAATAGCTAAGGTAATCCAGTCGTTAAACCCAAACAGCTCAACGGCGTAAACACAGCCTCCCATAAAAACAGCCAGCAAAAGAGGCGGCAATATGTCCGTTATCTGATGGGTAATCGAATAATTCAACAGCTTTCTGTTTGGCCAGGCGTTGATAAACAAAGAAATAATCGCGGATATTAAAGAGCCTAACGCAACCGCCTCTACGCTAATCCACATACTGCCTAAAATGATGGCGACACCTACGATTTTCTTAAGAATTTCCAGTTTAAGGAATAAATCGCTTCTGCCCATAGCGTTTATCGCGGTTAAATTTGCTGTGTGAATCGGGTAAATCAGCGATGTTATACACGCCACCCTGAGAAAGAAAACACACGGCATCCACTTTTCTGTCAAAACAATTCTGACAAGCGGATCAGCGCACGCAGCCGCCATAATCAAAACCGGTGCCATAAGGTAAGTGCTGACCTTAATTGAGCTGCGCATCATACTGCGCACCCTGTTTTTGTCGTCCTGAACCTTTGAAAAAGTCGGGAACAGAACGCTGTTGATAGAAGTGTCTATGTTTGAGATTATCATACTCGGGATTTTTTTACCCTGATTATAATATGCAAGGTCGGAAGGGGTGTAAACCTTTCCGATTAACAGCTGACGCAAATCCTGATAAACCGTGTCGATAAGAGTTGATACTAAAATTTTCCAACCGAAAGACAGTAGTCCTTTAAGCCTTTGAAATGAAAATTTCAGCTCGGGACGCCATTTGACGGTAATCCAAAGAATCAGCGTATCTACCGCGGCGTTAAATAAATGCTGCGATACAATCGCCCAAACTCCGAAGCCCAAATACGCAAGGGTAATTCCGACAACCGCCGCGCCGATTGTGCCGCCGAGAGTGGCGAAAAAGAATCGCTTAAACTGCATATTTCGCGAAACATATGCCTGCTGGACATTTTTTACGCCTGAAATTATCAGCGTAAGCGACAACACCCGCACCACCGGAACCAATGATGAATCGTCATAAAAGTTCGCAATTAACGGAGCGGCAAAAAACATTCCGATATACAACAGCACGCAAACCGTTATATTGAAGAAAAACACCGATGAAAAATCAAGATTGTCGGCGTCCTTTTTTTGAATAAGCGCGTTGCCCAGTCCGCTGTCAATAAACACCTGAAGAATTGTGATAAAAACCGTCACCAAGGCAACCGTTCCGTACACCTTAGGCTCCAACAGCCTTGCCAGAACAATAGAAACTAAAAATGTTACTCCCTGTGCTCCGGTTCGCTCCAAAATTCTCCAGAACAAACCGCTTACAACGGCTTTTTTATGTCCGCCGCCGGAAGCAGAGGTTTTATCTTCACTCATGTACTAAATCCTTTCACATTGTCATTTTGCAGACAAAATACAGTCGCAAATTGAGTCCACCGATTCGCGCTCAAGACCGGCGAACATCGGCAAAGTCAAAATATTATTCGCTGTTTGATACGCTACCGGAGTTTTTGAAACCTCACAACCCGGTTTTCCTCTATAGCAGGACACGCTGTTTGTCAGCGGATAAAAATACTTTCTGGTATTAAAGCCCTTTTCGGCAAGCCTTTGGGCAATATCATCGCGGTTAAATTTTTCGCCGTCAAACAAAACGGGAAAATATGAATAATTCGGCTTAACACCGTCCTGACGCGCGCACAGCTTGATTCCCTCAACACCCGAAAGCCGCTCTCTGTAGCGTTTGTCGGCTTCTCCGCGCTTTTTAATTTCCTCGTCAATGTGTCTTAGATTGCAAATTCCCATTGCCGCGTGAAGCTCGCCCATCTTAGCGTTTCCGCCTACATACAGCACATCCTCGGGGCCGTGGATTCCGAAATTCTTTATGTCGTTGAGCAGAGGCGACAGCTTTTCGTCAGAATAGCATACCGCTCCCCCCTCTACCGTATGGAACACCTTTGTCGCATGGAAGCTGAACATTGAAGCGTCGCCGAAGCAGGCCGATGAAACTCCGTTTTTGGTAACGCCGAACGCGTGCGCGGCGTCGTAAATCACCTTTAAGCCGTACTTTTCAGCAATCGCCTCAATAGCGTCGGTATCGCATAAATTGCCGTAAACGTGGACAGGGATAACCGCAACGGTTTTGTCGGTAATCAGGCTTTCAATCTGACTTACATCAATGGTGTAATCGTCCCTGTTAATATCGCAAAACACCGGTTTTAAGCCGCTGCGCACAATAGCATGGGTTGTAGACACAAAGGTAAACGGGGTTGTTATAACCTCGCCTCCCTCTTCAAAGCCCATCGCCTCAAGTATATTTTCAAGCGCGAGATGGCCGTTTGTAAACAGCGTTATGTTGGAAACGTTAAGATACTTTTTAAGTTCCTTTTCAAGCTGCTTGTGCTTTACGCCGTTATTTGTCAGCCACCTGCTGTCCCAAAGCTCTTTTATTTCTTCGCAGTATTCCTCAAAATCGGGCAATGAGGAACGCGTGACATTAATTGCCATTTGCCGTAAATTCCTCTCTTAAAACTGCATACATCAACAAATCAACGTATTCTCCGTTTTTATAACGCGCCTCGCGCTTTACGCCTTCGCGGATAAATCCGTTTTTTTCATAAAAGCCGACGGCTGTTTTATTACTGCTCAGTACACCCAGCTCGACGCGGTTGAGGTTAAGGTTAAAAAACGCGTGTTTCAGCATTTCGTTAACCGCAAAGCTGCCTGCGCCCTTTCCGCGGTGTTCGGGATTTCCTATCATTACGGAAAGCTCCGCGCTGCGGTGCAGATAATCAATACCGGTCAAATACACAACGCCGATGAGTACGTCGTTTTCGTCAACAACAGCGCACCTTACGGTATTTACGCGGTTTTTAAGGTAGCTGTCAAACCAAGCGTTGTCTACCTCGCTTCCGATATATCTGAACGGCGCGCCGAGGTTTGCAACCAGCCCGGGGTTATTTCTCCACTTATTGATTTCGGGAATATCCCTTCGCTCAATTTCTCTTAAACAATACATTTTTTCACCTCGTTAATCACCGTAATCATATCGTCTTTTCCGTATCGCCTGTCGCACGGAAGCGGAAGTATATTTTCCGCAAAGTCACGCGCGGATTCACATTCATTTACACGGCTGTTCAGCCAAAGAGTAGGAATATATATGCGTTTTTCCGCAAGCTGTTTTTTTATATTCATTCCGTTTTTTAGGTAGAGCGGATACGCGTACGGCCCTTTTACCGGCTTTATATCAAGCGGATTTATACTGTCAAAGGCATCTGAGAGCACCTCAAAGTTTTTCTCACGGGCAATACGCGCGCTTTCATAGTCGATTGCACCGAGAAGATTATGGGTAAGCCTCGACATATACTTTATATCGCTGTCGTAAAGCGATTTGTCGTTTTTCTTAAACACATCGTAATAATCGGAAGCGGAATCTCCCTCAAACCTTCCGAGCAGATGCTCCATTCTGCCCATTGAAATATCCGTGGGCAATTTTTCTTCAAGCACCGCGTCTGTAGCAAGATACGCTCCGTCGGGAACTCCGAAAAACTTTCTGCACGAGTAGATGGTATCCGTATTCTCCGCGGGAGCCCGGTAAAAAGCCTGAACGTTATCGACTATAACATTCTTATATTTGTTTTTGAGGTCAAGTAAAACCGAATTGTCAAGCTGACCGTAATAGTTCACTGTATAAAGCCACGAATCCGGCTCTAAATCTGAATCTAAGCACGGCATAAAGCTGCTGTCAACAGAGTAAAATTCCGTTTTGCAGCCCTCTCTAACGCAGATGTTTTCCACCGATTCGCAAAGCCAGTACGGAAGATACAGTTTTTTTATTCCCCTTGCCCTAATTAAATAAGCCAGGGCGTACCTCGCGCTGTTGAGTGCCGTTAAGCCGGTGTAATATTCGTTGCTGATTAATTGTTCAAGCTCAGGATAGCCGCCGATTTCCTTCATATTAAATCAAATTCTTTTCTTTTAATTTTGCCGTATAGTATGTTTTCAGCCTTTCATTCTTCATAAACGGAACAACGTGCTGATATGTGCGGATTCCCGAATGGGAGTTGATTTCTATAATCTTAAATCCGTTGTCGGTTATAATTACATCGATACCGATATACGAAAGCTCTGACAGATACGAATGGATTTTTTTGCATACACTTACAATATCGTTCCAGTAAGGGATTTCGCCTGTAAGCAAGGCGTTTGAAACAGGATGACGGGTTAGATTCTCGTGATACTCGCCGTCCTTGTCCAGGTAATACGCGCTTTTAATTTCGCCGCGCTCAATATCAACGGCGGCGTTAACCCCTGCTGTTGAGTGGGCGACGTTAAAATCATTGCTGTCCATTCCCCATCGCATGAACGAGAACAAAAGCTCAATTTCACCGCTGTCCGTTCTTGCTGTTTGAATACGCAGGGTATGCGCTGCGGTTGAGCAAACCTTTTTATATTTTTCGCACTGGTCAACATGCTCAGTGATTAAGTATTCGCCGAGCGTGCCTAAAAAGCTGCCGAACTGCGCCTCGTCAAAGCGTTTATCATTTGCGAGATAACCGCCGTCCTCATACGCAAGGCGGTAAAAGCCGTCTCCTCCGCTGCCCTGGTTGGGCTTAGCGGCAAGTACCTTTTTACTTTTCAGCAAGGCTGTTAACGCGCCTGTATTGGCAACCGGATATTCAGCCGGAAAATCAGGCAGGCGGCGGATTTTGCCTCCGTCGTCAATCGCGGCGTAATAATTCGGCAGATACTCGCTGAACCTGTCGAGCACATAGCGCAAGGTCAGCTTGTCGTCAATCCACACCGAAAAACGGTTATTTAGCGGATAGAGCATATAATAATCGTAATCAGACAGATAGTCCCCGCAGTTTTCCTCAGTGAGCTTGTAATTATTGAGCTTTTGAGCCAGAAAACCTCGCTTCCATGCCCATCTTCTTTGCTTAAGGCTGAGGTGCTCGGGATTTACCAAAAGCTCCTTAATATAATCTTCTCTGAGGTCTCCTGCCATATAAGGGTGCATTCCCTTTGAGCAAAGCCTTTTGAAAACAATTCTTCTTAAAACTTTGTTAAATATACTCATACATTCACCTTAATCCACTTGCCGGGATTTTCTATCATTTCAAGCATTTGTTCCTGAGAATCAAAACGCATTACAAGACATCCCAAGGTTGAGGAAGAACCGACATACCTCGTCACGGAATCTCCGCTTTGAGCTGTAATGTGGTTTTCTAAAATATTATTAATTTCAACTTCAGAGTCTATTTCAATATTTTCGAGGACGCCGTCCTTGAAGCTGTGAACCGAGTAATACGCGCCGTAACCGTTAGGCGCGGTGTTTTCGGGAAGTTCAAAGCTGTCCCCCACAGCCGATAAAACCGAAATTCGCGCAAGGTTAACGCCTGTAAGATGTTCGATTACCTGGGGAATGTAGTTTCCGCCGTCGCGCGGAGCAACCTCCATCAAATAAACCCTGCCGTCCTTGCCGATTTTAATATCAAAATTATAGGTACAGGTTTTCATATTTAGCAGAGTAAGCAAACGCTGAATCTCCGCGTGGATTTTATCCTGTATATCACACGTAAGCACGGACGGAAAGCTGGCAGCGACCGGCACAAAGGGATTTGCCGCCTCCAAATCAAAGTGGTCGTTGGCAAAGCATCTGAAAACGAGCTCACCGTCTACCGATAAGCCGTCTCCAGCGACCTGATAGCAGTCGCTTTCGACAAACTCTTCAATTACAATCGTGTGCGAACGCGAATAAGAAAAAGCGTTGTTAATTTTTTCATCCGCTTTTTCCCCTGCCTTAATCACGGCAACGCCCTTACTGCCCGAGGAATCTGCGGGCTTTACAACGACGGGGAATTTAAATCTGCCCGACGCAAGCCCTAACTGAGCCTGCAAAGCGTCGGAAAAGCCCATTGCAAACGGAGTCGCAAAGCCGTTATCCGCTAAAAAACGGCGAAACTTTGCCTTGTCGCACAGAATGTCAACTGAGCTGTACGGATTTCCCGGAAGTCCGAGCTGTTCGGCTATATATGCCGCTGTAGGCGCGGCAGGATCGGAAGCGTAAGCCAAAACCCCGTCGGGCTTTTCCTCACGTGCCACCTTTAGCACAGCCTCTTTGTCGGTAGTGCTGACAAGGTAAAACTTATCGGCGGCGTACTGCCCGGGATTGTCGGGCAAATAGTCGCACAAAACCGTGTAATAGCCGTATTCCCTGGCTATATTTATAACGATAACCTGCTGAGCCGAACCGCCCAGCAAAAGCAATTTTTTCATATTAATTTTCCCGAAAACTTAACATTGTAATTTATCATTTACGCAAAGCCACTAATTCTTTATCATTTTATTTTTTACCTTAGCAATAAACGGAAATGAATCTTTTATTTTTTGCTTCAGGTAGTGTTTTCTGCGTTTTTTCCAGTTATCCGGATAGAGCTTTTTTGCCTTCTTTATCTCTCTGTTAAGCATAAGATTCTCAAAATTCAAGCTATCACGCATTACATCAAATGAAAAAGAAAATTGTTTGTTTGTATATTCATCATATATGTTTAACATATTTATAAATCTTTGATTAGCTTTATTTTTTTTTTCTGGATTTTCGTTATTTTTCCCTGTTACAGACTTTGCATTCACACGGTAAACAGACATCGGCTCTGCAAAAAAATATGCCTTGCCGTTAAGAGCCATATTAACTGCAAGAGGATAATCCGCGCAAGGTTTATCCTTTACATCAGGAAAATCGCTGTTAATTGCCGCTTCTCTGCGAAACATAATAGACGCTGTTGGAAATATCCATTTTTCTATTACTTCTTCGGTGCTTATTTCTCGGTCTGCTGTGATATTACTAAACAAACCCTTTTTATTTCCTCTTTCGTCAGCATAATAGGCATTGTGTCCGCAAATAGTAAACTCGGGGTTATTCTCCAAAAAATCCGTTTGAATTTGCAGCTTTTCGGAAGATATCCAAAAATCATCACCCTCACATACTGCAATATATTCTCCTTTAGCCATTGGCATAAGGATATCATTCATCGCACTTACGCCTTTTGAATAAAGATTCTCTTCATGCAAAACTGCTCTAACAAGTTCGGGGTATTCGTTTTGATATTCCTCTATAATTTTAGTTGTTCCGTCGGTAGAAGCGTCATCATTAACAAGAATTTCATACTTAAAATTCACGTTTTGATTAATTAGACTTTCAAGACACTTTCTGATAAACGGCTTATGATTATATGCAATACAAAACACAGAAACCATTATTTTACCGGTATCATTCAAAGTTATTTCTCCTTTATTATTTTTTTAAGAGAATCCGTAAATTCATAGTTGAGCTCACGAATCACGGAAAATGAATTGTTTTCATATTCATCTGAACTGACCGACATAATGGTTTGCGCCAGTGCCGACGGATTATCTCCGTAATAAAAGAAAATACAATCCGAAACTTTGCTTTCTCTCAACACAGGAATATCAACTGAAACTACTGTTAATCCGCAAGAAAAATAAGAGAGCACTTTTGACGGGAAAGACGTATTGTTAAAGCCTTCATTTGGATTTTGAGAACTCACTCCGATATCACAGGAGCACAAAAAATCAATGTATTCATCTCCGGATTTAATACCGTCATAGCTTACAACAGCTTTTGAACGAGAAGAAACATCATCAATAAGTTTTTTTATTGCATCAACTTCCTCAGGTGTTCCGAATCCGAGAATATGCATATGATATTTTTCTGTAAGAAACTCAGCTGAATTAATCGCCGTATAAGCACCTTTTTTAGTTTTATCAAAAGTGCCGGCATAAACACAGTGAATTTTCCCATCACCAAAATTGCTTTTCCTTTGATAGCTGTTATACTCGCCATAGTTTATAACAAACGGTTTCTTACCATTATTGACCGAACGCTCAAGTATTTCGGAAGAAAAAATATAGCTGTCCGCTGTGTTCCTAAAAAATTTTATTTCTTTTTCGCTGCATTTTTTATCGCCTTTTACGTCTCCGTAAATTTCCTCAACCTCAATAATTAATCTAAACTTTTTGATTACTTTCGCAATTTTTAAAATAGTAATGGTTGACAAAGAATGATACGAGATTACTGTATCGTTCTTTTCAGTATTAAAAAGCAAAAACAAAAGCAGCTGAAGTCTGAGGAATACGATTGAGGCAACTCGAAAAAAAATATTTTTTCTTCCGGGAGAATAGAAAAGCTGCAGTTTTAGCTTATCACTCAAACTTATAATTTTTTTCGGGCAGGACTTTTGATTTAGCGTGGGACTTTTCGAAACAATGGTTACGCTGTATCCCAATCTGTTCAAGACTCCACTGATATAGTTGATTTTAGCTGCAGCAGAAGGCGCAAATCTTCTGTTTTCGTCTTTGTTTACGGGATGATTATATTCACCAATATAATAAATATTTTTCAAACAGATTGTCCTTCCCTATACATATCAATATATTTTTGAAATTGATTTCTTTTTTCAAAGCGAGAAGCCTGTTCAATACAATCAAAAGAATTAAACGGCTTTTCTTCGCAAACTTTCCTTATGCTTTGTTCCAGCGCACTATAATCATCCTTATCGACAATATATCCGCACTTTTCGTTGACGCACTCCGGACATCCACCGGTATTAAAGGTAACAACAGGGGTTCCGCATGCAAGTGCTTCAAGATTAGTCAGTCCCAAGACTTCTTCTCGGGTTGGGTTGACAAAAACATCCGCCTCTGTATAAAGCTCAGTAAGACGTTCTACATTGCTTGTCCTATTTATTGTAATTATATTATCCGGAATATCAGCTTTTCCGATGTTGATTAATCCTACAAGAATAATCCTGTAATCATCAGGCAAAGACTTAGCTAAACGATAAAAAACGTCGAGCCCTTTTCGATTATTCCAAATATATGCAACGCCTAAAACAAGATACTTACCGTAACAGCCGTACTCTTTTTTTATATCACTGTTTGCCGGCTTAAAAACCTGTGTATCAATCCCGTTATGAATAACTCTTATTTCACAGTCCTTAAAAAACGAGCGTTTAGCTTCCTTGGCAATCCACCAAGACGGTGCTACAACAGTGAGTTGTTCTTTGTTCATTAATGAAACCAACTCTTTTTTCTTCTCAAAAAGTTTTTTGCTTTTGTCAAAGAACCAAGAGTAGCTACTCTTTTGTGGGCAATGTTCGCATTTTGTTAACCATTTTTGACAACCTATCATATCATAATGAGTGCAATAACCGGTAAAGCTCCAACAATCGTGAAAAGTCCAGTATATTTTAATATTTTTCTTTGTCAAGTAATCCAACAACATAGATAGATTGCAGTTGTGACCATGCAAATTATGCAGATGAACTATATCCGGAGAAATTCTTTCAAGCAACAAAATCAAGCGTTTTGTTGCGGATTTACTATTAAATCCGTAATTTCCCAAAACTCTTGATTTTAGTGCTTCAATTTTAGTCTCAGCCCTGCTCATATAACTTTTTGCAAGAGGATATTGACTTGATCCCGCGCTATATATAATGTAATTTTCAACATTATTATAAGAAAGCAATTCGCTTACGGAAAGGCATATATTGCCCGTACTGCCAGAACCGCAGGTAACATTAATTTGAACAACTTTCATAATCAAGCCTCACTCGTCCTATTATCGGTTCAGCCACACGGGGCATAAACCCCGTGTGGCCTAACGCATAAATTATAATATTATACTGTCAGTTTACAGCATAATCTTAATATTACTCAAGAACAAGATGACCGGCAGCATCAAAGTACTGATAGGTCTTGCCGATGCTCTGTCCTTCAGGCTTTAAGCCGTTGTCTGTGTTAACAAACTTCTTAACATCCTTAACAATCTTACCGCCGTCGTTTACATAATAGTAGTAACCATCAGAGTAAATCAATCCTTTGTAAGGAACAGTATATCCGTTCTCGTAGTAGTAGTCGCCGATAAGACCATTCTTAACGGCTTCAAATACCAAACGACCGTCAGCGTCAAAGTGCTGAGTTGTCTTTCCGATATTCTTTCCGCCGGGTCTTAAGCCGTTATCGGTATTGACATACTTGTCCATATCCTTAACAATCTTACCACCATCGTTAACATAATAATAATCGCCATCAACCTCGATAAGTCCTTTGTACGGTACAGCGTAGCCGTTCTCATAGTAGTAATCGCCAATAAGACCGTTCTTAGCAGTTTCATATACCAAATGACCGTCAGCGTCAAAGTGCTGAGTTGTCTTTCCGATATTCTTTCCGCCGGGTCTTAACCCGTTGTCGGTATTGATGTACTTATCAGTATCCTTAACGATTTTACCGCCATCATTTACATAATAGTAATTGCCGTCAGACTCAATAAGGCCCTTGTACGGTACAGTGTAGCCGTTCTCATAGTAGTAGTTGCCGATTAGACCGTTCTTAACATCCTGATTAATAACCATACGTCCGTCAGTGTCAAAGTGCTGAGTTGTCTTTGCAACAGACTTGCCATTTACAAGAAGTCCGTTATCTTTATTGATGTATTTGTCGTTATCCTTAACTACACGACCACCGTCGTTAACGTAGTAGTAAGAACCGTCAACCTTAACCAAGCCATAGTAAGGAACAGTATAACCATCTACCAGATAGTATGTCTCGCCCTTTGTATTATACAAGCCGTTAGCGTTTCCGATAAATACTCCGTCGTCGCCGAACTCGCCATAGAGGAACTGCTGAGCGTTGGACTCCCACAGCTTGTGAATGCCCTTGCCATAACGATAACCGTTGTAGTTAAAGCAATATGTCTTTCCGTCAATCTCAGCAAACAAATCGTAAGCAAGATTGTAAACAGTCTTTGAATGATAGAAATCCGGGCCGTAATAATACTTGATGCCATTACTATCCTTATACCACTTACCTGAAACGAGCTTGCCGTTTGCCTCAAACTCATAGGTTACAAAGCCGTTGTCAAGAGTGGGAACAGCTTCCTTGGTTTCCTCGTCAAAGTAATACCACTCTTCGTCAATGTCAACCCAGCCGCCTGAGAGCACGCCGATCTTAGCGTAGTAGTACTTGCCGTCTTTCTCAACAAGACCTGTGTAAGCACCCTTGTCAACGCCGTCCACATAGTTGCGGTAAGTGCCGTCAACTTCCTTGTAACCTGTGTAAGGAACGCCGCCCTCATAGAGAATGCCGTCAATAACTCCGTTGGCGGGAACACCGTCAACATAGAGCTTGCCGTCTGTGTATTCGCCGTTGTAGAGTTCATCGCAGTTTGCGCACTTAAGAACGCCGTCAACAAACTCATAGTTATGACCTGTTGCGGGAACAACTGTACCCCAGTCAACTACTGAGTTACAATCGTCGCAGAAGGTACGTCCTGTGTAGCCGTCCTCTGTGCAAGTTGCAGCCTTGTCAGCTACAGCGTGAGCACTGTGCTCGTGCCAAGAGGTAACATCAACTGTGCCGTCCTCGTTACCCTTCTGAGCACCGATGTAGCCGTATTCACACATTGCTTCACTGTCAATCTGAATCTTGTCAGCTGAGAACGCGCCGATGTAATCAGTATCGTCTGTAAACTCAATGGAGCCTTCCTTTGTAACCATCTGAATATCCATAGGATATACGCAATTTTTGGTTGTGATAATCCAGTTGGAATTTTTGCCGAGGTCGTTGTGCGGATACCAAGCGCGAATCGGAATAGAAGCAAGAACTGCCTCGCCGCTCTCGGTAACCTCGCCTGTGCGGTTAATGGTTACAGTAAGTTCACCGGCGTCGCCGGGTTCTGTTTTGTAATCAAAGCTGAAGCCGTCGGCAACAACCGCGCCCTGGGGCTCCCAGTCGTTAACATTGTTAACCTTAAGTGTAGCTGTAGCTTTGTTAATCTTAGAAATGTCTGTCGCAACGAGGTCAATGTAATACAATGAACCTACGGGAGTTTCTGTAAGAGTCTCGTCGTGAGGCTTAACAACGATTGTATCGTATCCGCTCTCGGTAGCAACATTAAAGTTAAGGTTCTTATAACCGAGGTTACCGTTATTATCCTCAACAGTGAACTTTACGGTGTGAGGTCCGTCTGCAAGTACAAGAGCCTTGTCAATAGCAATCTTGCCGTTCTTATATGTGCAGGGAACAGCGTTGCCGTCAACGTATGCTTTTGCGCTTGAGGGATTGATACCTGTTGCGTTAGTGGTAGGTGTATAAGCAGTAACACCGCCGGCGAGCTTTCTTGTAGCGTCCGCAACATTGATTGTAATATCAATGTCGTTTTTGTCCATTGTGATACCGTCGGTAAATGTTTCCGCCTGCCACATACCGGTTGTAGCGTAAACAGCGTCGCCAAATTCGGGAGCTTCTCTGTCTGCTACAACAGTAGAATAGTCAACTGTATAGTCGTCGATAAAGAGTGTGAACTTGGAGTTGTAGGATTTATTCTGGTATGACTTCCAAGCTGAATCCTCTACATAGAACTCAAAGCAGGGACCTGCGTAATAGTTAGTGGGATAGCCCTTCTGACCGTTCTTTGAAGTTCCGTTGGAAGCGAGCGATCTTGAAGCCTGCAGGGTAAGTCCAGCGTATGAAGAATATGCCGAAAGATCAGCATAGTAATAATACCAGTTATCGGTGGGAAGGTGCTGTACGTCTACAAGCAGCTTCATTCCGCTTGTTCCGCGGGTCCATGCGGAAGTAGCGGTTTTCTTAAAGCCGAAGAAGAAACGCGGGTTAAGACCCTTTGCGTCAACTTCGTCGGGAATGTACATCCACATACCGATGCCTGTAGCTCCGGTGATGTTGATGAAGTCTGAGGGATCACCGCCCATTACAACGCCGTCAGCGTCCTTGGTGTTGCCGTGAGCCTTCATCTTCTCTGCGTTATAGCAGAACATAAGGTCAATGTAGTCCTCGTAATATGTGAGCTGTGAGAAATCGTAGTTAATCGCGAGAGCGTAGTCGCCGTTGCGAACCTTACCTGTCTCATCGTTAACAATTTCGAGACTGCCGCGAACGCCTGAGTTGTAGTAATCAAACAGGCTCATATTCTCGGTTGACTGATCCTCAAAGTCCCAGATAACCTCGCTGCCCTTACCAACCTGCAGGTTGATTGTAGCACTTACGCTGGGGTCGCAGTTGGTAGCAACCGTGATGGTTGTTGTTGTTGTTGAAAGAGTATCGGTTGTCGCAGTGAAGGTCATATCACTTGCGTTAATTGTACCGAAGGTGTTGTTTCCGAGTGTAAAGGTAACATTATCGGCATCGAAAGCAACCTCGTGTACGCCGTACATGGGTACAACGCCGAGATCTGTTGTCTTGCCGTAGGGGCAGGCAATGCTTGCGGTTTTAAACTCAATGCTGTCCGGAACAACAACATTAACGTTGCATGTGCCTACAACCTTGTCGTTGTAAATCATAGAGATTGTGTCAACACCTGCAGCACCGGCTGTGTAAACGCCGTTGTTTACAGTGCCGTTCTCAGCTGTGAAGGTTACGCCCTCGGGAATATCGGCAGATGTACCGGTGGGCGATACGCCTGTTGCTGTGAAGTTTACAGAAGCACCGGGCATTACATAATCGTTGTCTACGGAAATTACAGCGTGGTCAAATGAATCCGAAGGAGCTGCAAGAGAAGCGATGATAAGACCGTTCGAGATTGCGCGCTCAGAGCCGTCGGAGGGACGGTTTAAGATTACGCAGTCGTCAGAACCTTCGTTCTTTGCCATATAAGTTGTCGAACCGCCGCCGTCAAGGTTAACAGCGTACTTCGCGCCTGCTTCCATCATAATCTGAGCGAGCTCAGCCATGGAAGCACCGCAGGAGAAGGGCTCCTGACGGCCGTCAACAACGATCAGAATTACCTTGCCGTCCTCGGTAACGCCGAGCATTGTTCTTGAAGCGCGGTCTGTGTAATAAGCACCTGTCGCGTTCACTGAGGGTACGCCATCCCAAACAAGGGTGCTTCCGAAAGCGTTGATAGCTTCCTGAATGCCGGGATCTGCCTTGTAAGCGTTCCACTCAGCCGTGGTCTTGCCCATAACAGCGCGACCGTCTTTAAGGATAGCGAAGAAGGCTGTGCTTCCTGTGTATTCCTGAATGACCTCGCCGCCCATAGCCCAAACGCCTGTGGGCTGGCCGGTTTTCATATTGTAGCCGTTACCGTTTGTAGCGGATACAACAGAGTAGTTCTCGCTGATAAATTCGGGGTTTGACGGATCGGAATACTTAGCGTTGGCAGTAGCAACTGTCTGTGTAAGTTTTTCCATACCGTAGGTTTCATGCTGCATTCCCTTGTAGGAAACCTGAAGCATTACGTCCTCCCTGTTGACGTCGGCAGTGGTTACATAGTAAACCATCTGCTTGCCGTCTGCCTTGGTGTAAGCATAGTTTGTGTACTGTGTTACACCGGGTGCAAGGGTTTGTTCCGTGTGCTTAAACACGGAGTGTGTTGTTGACTCATAGTCGGGGTTATAGTTTTCAACTGCTGCCGAAACCGATATTGTGAATACCGACAGCGTCAAAACCAACGCCAAAACTACCGCCAAAACACGTTTGAAGGTTTTTTGCATAGATTGTCTCTCCTTTTCAAAAAAGATTTTATAATCTGTACGCGATAGCTATTACCGCGTAAAAATACATAATCATTTATCCCCAAACAGATATGTACGGGTACATTTTGAGAATATCCGCTCCGGTATATGCGTGATAGTAATAATAAGCCGTAAAGCCAACGAGCATTACCAGCACCGAAACCGTACTGAGCTTTTTATACTCGTACTTCGCGCGCATAGCTATTCTCGGAATTAAAACCGGAATTATAAGCAAATAGTAGTAATTCATCCTCATAGCTAAGGTGTGAATCGGAGCGAAGCACTGAAAAACGATTGAAAGCAAAAGCAGGTTTCTCATGGCTATTGTATCCTTATCCAAAAGACTTGAATCAGGCATAATAAAAGCATATACTGCAAACGCTATCAACAATAATAATATCGTAAAACCTCCGGTATCAGATGCTTGATTATATTCTTTCCATATAAATGTTGTCAAAAACGAAAAGATAGGTCGGTTGAAAATATAAATAATCGCAATAACCGGAATCACCACAAACAGCCACTTTGCAGTTATTCGTGCGTGATAAACAGGATACATCGCAAAAAGAACAACAGCCGAAGCATGAAATTGCATTGCAAGCAATACAATTATTATAAACCAAATCAGCTTATGCTCCCTTGCCAGCTTTAATGCAACTATGCCCAGTGCCATAGCCATAATCTGCCTAAGTCCCGAAAAGTACATAGGAAACGGAGCAACCGTAACAAACAGCACTATTGTAAGCGGCGGATAATCGCTTTCCTTATTGTAAAACACCGCTACAGGCAGCAATGACAAAAGCGTGATTGTAGACAAAAACAGCCTGAACGACGGGGTTATAAACCTAAACAACTTGGAGAAAATGGCAAATCCATACTCTCGTTCGTTGATAGTAAAGATTTTGCCGAAACTGAGATTAGATATATCATTATACCATATCTTATAACCTATAATGTCACCGCCGACATGATAATCTCTCAGTATCAGCAATAAAAACAGCACCGAGAAAAATACAAATATGGTCGGATTAAATACTTTACTGTTTAAAGTATAAGGGTTTTTTCGTTGTGATAATCTGAAAATAACTGCGGTAAAAAGAGGCACTCCCAGCATTAAATAGTAAGCAAGCAAGGACGTACCCTCCTTTCATCTCAGTGCTTTGTCCTTTTTAAGCGATAGTAAATTTTTCGAATTGAAGGCCGTAAATTGCAGCCGTATAACAAAACCGATTTAAGTCTCAACTTTTGCGAAGGAGAAAAAAGATTGTTTTTCTCTGCCGCCTCAAAACACATCTTTACAGTCTTTTTGTTTGCGTGAACCGCCTCGCCTACGGCGTAAGCGTAAAGAATATTTTGCTCCTTGGTGCTGATTTCGGCAAAGAGCGGCACAACCTCGCGGGCTATTGTCAGCGCGTCGCTGTGGTAAATGTCCATATTGCTGTTCGTCAGCTGAGCGTTGTGCACACGGCTGTGAACGCCGGTATAATCGGTATATGCGAGTGAATATCCCTTAAGCAGATTCGTCCACCACATTAGAATATCCTGACAATACTTCATTCCCTCTTTAAACCCTCCGCACTCATCAAAGGCGGTTTTGGGAACAAGCATACTGCAGCCGTTCATTGTGTGCTTCATCGAGTAATAAAGAGCCTCGGTGCTGTTCATCACCACACCGTCCGATAAATCCATATTTCTGGATTCCGAAATAAACTCCGTATTTTCATTAATATGCCTAACCGTGCAAAAGCACATTGTTTTTTTATCGCAGTTACCGAGCAGCCTTACCTGACGCTCTATCTTTTCGGGGGCGTATTTGTCATCGTGCGAAAGCCACGAAAAATACTCTCCCCTCATCTGCCTTATACCCTCGTTAAGGGCTGACGACACACCGCCGTTCAGCTTGCTGATATATCGCACCTTGCCGCCGTAGGACAAAACAAGCTCTTCTGTCTTTCCGCCGTCGGACGAACCGTCGTTAACTACGATAATCTCGATATTTTCGTATGTCTGCGCGAGCGCGCTGTCTATCGCCTCGCAAATATAATTTGAACCGTTGTAAACGGGAATAATAATTGAAACAAGTGGATTCATAAATCAGTCTCCGGTTATAGCTTGGAACGCAAAAACTGTATTGAGGAACACATCATTACAAGAGCTGACGCCCTGCCTTTTTTAGCGAAGCGGTAAAACATCCGCCAGTAAACCGGCATATACTTATAATCAAAATTCCGTAACGCGCCGGAGCATACGGGATCGTCGAGAATTTTCTTAAACGCGAGCTTTTTTTCGCCGTAGCTCAAGTTGTTTTTTCTGCAAATGTTAAGTCCGCAGCCAAGCACGTCTATCGCGATTCGGTTATTAAACGCTTCGCGCGTAAATTCCCCGTCGCCGTTTTCGGAAACTATATCTCTCATAACCTCATACATACGCTTGCGCTTTTCATAAAAATCCAACTGATATATATGGGTTATTGAACTGCTGTCGCTTTTTCTGTAATGATAAAAGCACTTGCCTATGTAATACAGGCTTTTTGCCTTGGAAAAATACGCGGTATTAAAAGGAATATCCTCGCTGCCTACAACAGATGTCGGAAAAAATCTGAGTTCATTAATCAAAAGACGTTTATACATCTTTGTACAAGCAGAAGAAAGCATCTCCATATTCTGCGGAATCGCAGTTTCTTCGCCGACAGGACCTATTAACCTTTTGTAAACCTTGCGGTAATCTTCTCCCTCAAACAGCTTATCTTCCTCGCCGAAGCTGTATTTAGGCATTGAATTATGACTAAACTCGCGGATATAAGACCATAAGACCACATCTGTATTATGGGTTTCGGCAGCCGCCAAAGCCTTTTCGCAGGTGTCTGCGTCAATCCAGTCGTCCCCGTCAACAAAAATAATATAATCTCCCGCCGCAGCTTCTATTCCGCTGTTGCGCGCTGAGGATAAGCCACCGTTCTCCTGATGAATTACGGTAATTCTTTTGTCCGCCGCGGCGTATTCGTCGCAGATTTTTCCGCAGGAATCAGTAGAACCGTCATCAACCAAAATGATTTGTAAGTTTGTATAAGTCTGACCTGTAACGCTGTCAACGCACTGTTTGATATAGCTTTCAACGTTATAAACGGGAATTATAACTGAAATCAGACTGTTTTCCATTAGAATCTCCTATTGCCCGAAGTAGATTTTTTCAAGCTCCGCCGAAACATTTTCCGCTGTATAGCTTTTAACCGATTCCCTGCACCCGGACGAAATACTGCCGAGCAGAGCACTGTCGGACAAAAGCAAATTTACGGATTCGGCAAGGGCGTTAACATCGTTTGGGTTAACCAAAAAGCCGTTAATCCTGTCCTTGACAAGCTCGTTGTGTCCGCGGTTTTTGGTACCGGCAACAGGGTTTCCGGAAAGCAGAGACTCAATAACATTTAATCCGAGTCCCTCTCTGAAGCTGCACGCTACCGACAAATCGCAAATCTGCTGATAGTCCTCAAGGTGGGTACAGTAGCCCAGCATAATTACACTGCCGGTTAGTCCGAGGCTTGAAATTTCGGCTTCAATCCGCTCCTTTTCCGGGCCGTTACCGGCAATTAGCAGCTTAGCTTTTGGGTGAGCCTCAACAACTTTCTTCATAGCCCGAACAGCCATAATATGGTTTTTGTTCGGCAACAGCTCACCAACGCTGAGTATGAGTCTGTCTGAGGAATCAAAGCCCATACGCGCTTTTTTAAGCTCTTTTTCTTCCGCTGAAATAATACGGTAGCGTCCGGAATCAACTCCCACGCCGTGAATATGCTCTGTTCTGCATTTGAACCTGTTTTTCGCGAGCGCGTAATCCTCGTCATTTATCGTAATTAATATATCTGTAAATTTTGCAAAGGTCTTTTCTATCGGATAATAAACCATCCAGTTTTTACGCGAAGCTCCCTTGTAAAAATGAAAACCGTGAGCCGTGTAAATTACCTTTGTTCCGTTTTTTCTCAATTTTTTCGCGGCGAGCCTTGTTACAACTCCGCCGACCGGGGTATTGCAATGAATAATATCGTAATTTTCTTTATCAATAACTTTTTTCAGTTCGCGATAAGCCCTGATGTTTTGCGGACTTGAGGGGGATCGCGAAAAGGGAATATCAAAAACCCTGTCGGCAAAGTCCAGCTTTAAGCCGTTTTTTTCAGCCAGATTATCCCTTGCGGCAACGTGTATTTCAACATCTCCGCAGTTTCTCAGCATTTTTACCAAAGGCTTGTGAAACTGGCAAATATGACTTTGAACCGTAGCGGTTATCAACACCTTAATCATTTGCTACCCCTTTAAGATTGCGCATAATCAAATCCGCAAGGCGTTTTGAGTTTCCGTCGCCCGCAAAGCTGATGTGCGGAGTAATAAGCGCGTTTTCCATACTCCACAGCGGACTGTCCGAAGAAAGCGGCTCGTCGTCAAATACATCGAGCGCGGCAAACAGCCTATGCTCCTTAAGCGCGTCAATCAAATCGGGGGTTTTAATTATTTTGCCCCTTGCGATATTTATTAACACGCAGCCGGACTTAAGTCCGTTAAGAAACGCTCTGTCAATTAATCCCTCTGTTTGTGCGGTAAGCGGAAGGCACAAAACAACAATATCGGCGTCGCGGGTTGCTTCAGCGCAGTCAGACAAAGCAAATATTTTATCGAAGAACTCACTATCAAAGGACTTTACGTCAACTCCGTTAACTATGCACCCAAGTGCCGAAAACCGCTTGGCGCATTCTGTTCCGACGCTTCCGCAGCCGATTATACAAACCCTGCTGCCGTACAGCTCGCGCAGCGATCTGTACTTTTGCCAAACCCGGTTCGCCTGATTTTTAAGGAAGAAACGGGAGTTTCTGAAAATCTCCAGCGCGGAGAGCACCGCATGCTCTGCCATAGGAACGCTGTAAACGCCACGGGCGTTTAAAAGCGCGATATTTTTTTCTTGAATATAATCAACGGGTACTCTGTCAAGCCCCGCGCTTGTCAGCTGAATAAATTTTAAGGAAGTAAACCGCTTTATATCGTGATACAAAAACAAGCCGTTGCAAACTACTCCCTGAATTTCGCACGGATCACAGTCAAGCGCGTCCTTTTCCTGCTGCATAAAAACAACGGTATGTCCGGCGCGTTCAAGCTGCGGAATATATTTTTCGGCTCCGTTCCATGCACCGGTAATCAGTAAACGCATACTACATTTCCCCGGCGATTTTCTGGATTATCCGGACTGTCTCCGCACGGTTATTCTCCCATTTTTCGGGATGAAGCCTGCAGTAGTCCTCATACTCACGGACAGCCCTGACGCCGTTTGTAAAAACAGCCTTAACAGCGTCTAAATCGTGCATTTTTTCGGTATTGCAAAAGCTCCTGGACAAAATAGCCATTTGCGAGCCGAGCCTGTAGTGCTCCATGATAACATACTCCGAGGGCAACAGTCCCCTGCCGAGTGAAGCAATACCGCCGAAGCCGTATTTAAGCCCTGCTTCTTTAACCTTTGAACATATGTAATCAACTGTTCCGTCGGCGAGCACCTCAAACAAAAACTTTTTGCCGTAGCCTATGCTGAGGTCGTTTATTCCAATGTGTATTTCGTCAACGCCGCCAAGAGTCAAAATATCGTCAATCAGCTCCACGGCTTCGGGGGTTTCGAGCAGAAGGCAAACCTTCGCGCGTCCGTTTACGTAAGAAATAAAACGCTTTACCTCATCCAAGGTTTTAAAATACGGAAGCATAATAACATCCGCGCCCGCATCGACAATATCATTAATTTCCTTCTCCGTGCCGTCATATACCGAGTTGCACCTGACAAGCACCTCTGACTTTGTTATAACGCTTTTGACAGCCTTGATGTCAGCGATGGTGTGGGAACACAAAACCGTGTCCATACCACACTGCCGCTCTGCCTTGCCGATATACTCCATATCAAGAAAAATCCTGTCAACTCCGGACTTTTCCGCAATAAGCGCGACTGAGGGTTTATTTGTTATGTACATTAAACAAATACTCATTTTCAAACTCCTGATTTTTATTCGGTGATTGTCTGAGTATCCTTTGCAACTGTTTCACCTATATTTTGATTGTCGGCACTTGTAAACACCTTGCCGACCGTCATAAATAGTATTTTAACGTCGAGCCAAAATGTAACGTGGTCAACATACCAAACGTTCATTTTAATGCGCTCGTTCCACTCAACACAGCGTCTGCCGTGAACCTGCGCCCAGCCGGTAATGCCGGGGCGAACCTCAAACATCCTTTTTTGCTCGTCCGAATACTCTTCCCATTTCCACGGGTGATATGTGAGCGGCGGTCTCGGTCCGATAAAGCTCATATCTCCCTTTATCACGTTTACAAGCTGAGGCAGCTCGTCAATGCTTGTAGCTCTCAGGATTTTGCCGAGCTTTGTCACGCGAGAATCGCCCTTGCCGCTGTAAACACCGCTTCCGGTATGCTCGGAATTTTGCTTCATACTGCGGAATTTGTAAATAACAAAGACCTTTCCGTCTCTGCCTATTCGTTCCTGCTTAAAAACCGCCGAACCCGGCGAATCAATTTTAATTAACAAGATAACAACAAGAATCAGCGGAGAAAGAATTATCAGCATCAGCGCAGAAATTAAAACGTCAAATATTCTCTTTATTGATGTTTTATACATTTAAATCATTCCCGGTAATTATTCGCTCTTCTTGTAATAGTAATAATTATAGTAGTACTTGCTGTATCTGCCTTTTCTGTAGTACTTTTTGTGCTCATCCTTACCGTTATATACAAAGCCGAGAATTTTCGCGTCGGCAAACTGCATTTGACGCAGAGTTTCGTTAATCTTAGAAAACTCCGAATCATTATGGCGGATAACAATAAGATAACCGTCAACAATATTTGACAGCAAAGCCGCGTCGCTGACAATAGTCGCAGGCGGAAAGTCAAATATAATATAGTCGTAATATTTTTTGAGAAGCTCCACAAAGGATATCATTTGCTTTGAGCCGATAAGCGCGGTGGGATCGGGCGGAATATCGCCCGCGGTCATAATATCAATGCCGTATTCGCTCGACCTTCTGATAAGCGGCTGATCGCTGTCCTGATTGCCTGACAAAAAGTTGCTAAGCCCCGGCTTGGGTTCAATCTGCAGCTTAGAGGCGATTGTGGGAAGTCTTAAGTCGCAGTCAACAATAATAACCTTTTTGTTAATCTGCGAGAACGAGATAGCAAGGTTAATCGCAACCGAGCTTTTTCCGTCGCCCCTGTCCGGAGATACTACACCGATACACTTGCTCTCTTTGCCGGGCAAAGAGAACATAACGTTGGTTCTCAGGGTTTTATACGCTTCCTTTACAGAGAAGGCGGACTTGTCCGAAAGGAGCATTTTTTTTGGATTAAATAAAACTGTTTTATTTCTATTTTTCTTCATCTTTATGCTCGCTTTCGGAATTGTTTTCTTTTGTTTCTTTACTTTCCTGAGAATAGTAATAGTAATCGGAACGGTTGTTAGAAGCCCTTGAAATATCGGGAATTACGCCCAAAATGGGGATTGTATATCTCGATTCAATATCATTTTCGGTTTTAACCGTATCATCCAGGAAGTACCTTATTATTACAAATACGGCAACCAAAACAACTCCGATTAAAAATCCGATAAGTCCGAATCTTACGTAGCTCGGTTTAAATCGGCTGTCGCTGTACTCGGGATAGTCGATTATCTTCATCGAGCTGCCCTCGACAATCTGCGCCATATACTGAGGAGCGGTTTTTGAAATCGCCTGCGCGTAGTCATAGGCAAACTGCGGATCGGTGTCTACAACATATACCGAAATAATCTCGGTTTCGTCCTTAATCTCGGTTGTTACCTTGCCCTGAAGTATTGCGTAGGTAGAGTCAACATCAAGCGACTGAGCGGCAGCCGTCAGGATTGTGTTTGAAGTTAGAATTTTTTGATATGTTTGTACAATCTGTTTAGAAGCCGACACGTCGGAGCTGGTCAGATAATCCGAGTTCTCCTTGCTCTGCTTATTGTTAACATACGCGGTAAATCCGCTTCTATACGTAGGCTTAATCAGCATCTTAGCTCCGACAAAAACAGCTCCGCCGACAATCAAGCCGACAAGTACCATCAACCACAGCTTTTTGAGCATTTCCTTAAGAAGCGGAATAATATTTATTTCTCTTTCCGAATCTTCATTTTTTTTATTATCAATTTTTCTCATACCACGCCTCGAATTATATATATAATAAAAATATAAAAAATAAACAACCCTATTTCAATATAATATATACAAAAATTTATAAAGAACTATCCGGTTTTATGACAAACCCGATATGTTTCCCAGTCTATTATAGCATTTTTTCATAATATGTCAAGGCAAAAGGACTGCAACATGCTGTCATTTTTGACAAATTTTGAAAATAATTAACATTTAAGACTCCCTGTTTTTCGTTTGGTAAATGAATTATCAGCAAAAATATTTTGAGAAAATTTTTTAAAAATTGCAGTAAAATATGCAATTTTTTTCAATTTGGAATTATTAATGGAAGGACTTTGTTCTTCCTAAATAATAATTTCAGGAGGAAAGAATGGAAATTAAAAACATTTACGCAAATTACGACATCAACCGCAATTATCCGCCGAGGAAGGTTACGGTTACTCACGTAAACGACGTGAACACAAGAGTTATCGAGCTTACGCTTAAGCAGTGCAAAGAAAAGCTGGCACTTGACTCAAGCTGCACGGCAAGTGCTTCTTTTGTTGAGCACGGCACCAATAAGCTGATTGTAAGCGGTGCTCAGTGCGAAATCAGTGAATCGGGTACAATCCTGATTCCGATTGACAATCTGCATTTTCGCGACAAAATGGACATTAACGTAGAGGTGTCAGTAAGCGACAGCTCAGGCAGCCGAACGCTAACTCTACCCTATCCGCTTTGGATAAGGGTAAACCCCTCGGTTTTGGACAACGCTCAGGTCAGCGACAAATCGCTCGGCACGGTGCCGGAGCTTTTAGAAGAGGCAAAACAGCTTGTAGAGAGCTACAGCTATGAGCTGACCGAGGACGATGTTGAACGAATTGCGGCCGAGGTTGACGTCAGCGGAAAGGAAGACGTCGCAAACAAAAAGAGCCTTATAACCAACCAATCTCAGGAGGGCGACTCATACTCGCATTACCCGACAATCGGCGCGGTCAGGGATTTTGTGAATCTGGCTAAAGCCGATTTGGAAGAATATGTCGATACGGAAATTGAGTCTATTCCGGGCACGACAGTTGACAGCGCGTTATCCCAATCCAGCACGAACTCTGTGCAAAACAAGGTGATAACAGCTAAGCTAAATGAGATTATCGGCGGCAAAGCCGACAAAGCGACAACGCTGTCGGGCTACGGAATAACAAACGCATATACAAAGTACGAGGTTGACTACGCTTTAGCTTCAAAGGCAAACAGCTCTGCAATTCCCACAAAAACCTCTCAGCTGAACAACGACAGCGGATTTATAACCGCTCATCAGGACATTTCAGGCAAGGAGAATACCTCAAACAAGGTAACAGCAATTTCCGCTTCTTCAACAAACGCCCAGTACCCCTCCGCGCTTGCGGTAAAAAACTATGTCGATACAGTGATAGGAGGTATTGAGAATGGCTCTTACTGATAAGCTGACCGCAATAGCAAACGCTGTCAGGGAAAAAACAGGCAGGCAGGGAACGCTGACACTGCCGCAAATGGCGGCAGAAATATTGAGTCTTCCCACCGGCTCCGAATACTCGCGATGCTGGGTAATTAACCTTGCCGAGAACTCGGCGGCAGGCGCGGTGATAAGCATTGCTCAAAACGACTGGCTTGCCGCGCAGTATAACAACAGCACGCTGAGTGCCGCGCTTGTCAGAATGGGAACTGTACCCAACGGCTCGGCTTACATAAAGGCGTGCACTCAGTCAAACGCCGCGTCGGGCGGAAACTGCATCAGATGCAATATAAGCGGCAACGCCGAAACCGTCGCCAGTGTTTTGGTGCCTGTTTCAAGCACTTCATCAACAAAACAGGGCTTTAGCCTGGACTCAACCGGCACGCTTTCTTTTTATTGCAAGGACGGCGGCTATAACTTAGATGTGCTCCCCGCGGGTAAATGGATGGTAATTGTCGCGGTTGAAGCCGAATCATAAAACCGCTTCGCCAAATAATTTCTTTGATTTTAAAATATTACTCTTTACTTTTACACTTTTGTATGGTAAAATTTTAGAGTATGAAAATCATTTTGAAACGGAAATACCGGAGGAGCAAAATTATGAATAGCAAGCTCAAAAACGACCAGACCGACTTTCTTTTTGACGCAATCCTCTCCCTTAAAAACAAGGAGGACTGCTACCGCTTTTTTGAGGATCTGTGCACAAGTGCCGAGCTAAAGGCGATGTCACAAAGACTTGTCGTGGCAAAAATGCTGACCGAGAAAAAGGTTTATACCGAAATCGTCAAGGAAACAGGTGCTTCAACCGCGACAATCAGCCGCGTTAAGCGCGCGCTTTTTGACAACGACACCTACGGCTACACCCTGGTGCTCGACAGAATCCCCGGGGATAAAAAATAATGCAGAGCTATCAAAACCTGTCTCGCTATTACGACCTGCTTATGGAGGACGCGCGCTACCCCGAACGCGCAAAGTATATTTTTGAGATATGCGCCCGCTTCTCTCACGAGCCGGGGCAAATCTGCGACCTCTGTTGCGGAACCGGCAGCCTTACGCGCGAGCTGAAAAAGCTCGGAGCGGATGTGTTCGGAGTTGACGGAAGCGTTGAAATGCTCTCGGAAGCCGCACAGAGTGGTTATGAGGAAGATATAAACATTCTGTATGTAAACCAGCTTATGCAAGAGCTCAGTCTCCCCTGCCCTGCCGATACCTGCATCTGTACGCTCGACAGTCTAAACCACCTCACCGATGAAGCGGAGTTAAAGCAGACCTTTAACGCGGTAGGTGATAACCTGAACAGCGGAGGGCTGTTTATTTTTGATATGAACACGCTTTACAAGCACAGAGTAACCCTCGGCAATAACGATTTTGTTTTAGAGGCTGAAAATGTCCTTTGCGCGTGGCAGAACGTGCTTTGCGAGGATGATATCGTCGAGATTACTCTCGACTTTTTTGAGGAAGACGAAAACGGACTGTACAGCCGCTGCTCTGAATACATCACAGAGCGCGCCTACAGCACCGGCACTGTAAAAAAGTTGCTCGAAGAATCGGGCTTTGAAATGCTCGGCTGCTTCGGGGACTTGACATTTGAAGCTCCAAAGGACGACGAGCAGAGGGTTATTTTTACAGCCCGAAAGAAATAATAAAGAGGAAATTTTATGGATAAAATCATACGCTGTATCACAAGCGACGGCGCGATAATGGCTTCGGCAATCGACGCGTCGGACATAGTATTTACCGCCAAGAAGCTGCATAATCTCAGCCGCAGCTCAACCGCGGCACTGGGCAGGCTTTTGTGCGCTGCCTCAATTATGGGCAATATGCTAAAGCAGAAGGACGCGTTTATAAACCTGCGCGTACTCGGCGACGGCGAGATGGGCGCGGTTGTAGCGGTTGCCGACAGCAGCGGCAACGTACGCGGTTATGTTGAGAATCCCGACTGCAAAACCGAATACTACCCCAACGGCAAAATCAACGTCGCTCAGGCGGTCGGCAAAAACGGAAACCTCAGCGTTATGCGCGACTACGGAACGGGCGACCCGTATATCGGACAGGTTGAGCTTGTCAGCGGAGAAATCGCCGAGGACATCACCAACTACTTCGCGACCTCTGAGCAAATCCCAAGCGTTTGCGCTTTGGGAGTGCTCGTAGACAAGGAGGACGGCGAGGTTTTGCTTGCCGGAGGACTTTTAATTCAGCTCCTCCCCGGCGCGTATGACGAGGTGATTGACAAGCTGGAACAAAACGTGCAGAAGCTGGAGCCCGTAACCACAATGCTCGCCAAGGGTATGAGTATTCTCGACATCTGCAAGACGGCTCTTGACGGCTTTGAGGTCGAGGTGCTCGACGAAAATCCTGTTAATTACGTCTGCTCCTGTTCGCGTGAAAAGCTCGAGAGGTACTTTATGACGATGAGCGACGACGACATCCGCTCAATGGCGACCGAAAAGGGTTACGCCGAGGCGGTCTGCCAGTTCTGTAACAAGCGTTATGAATTTTCCAAGGACGATTTGGAAAAGCTGATTGAAGAAAAAAATTCATAAAATTTGGGACTTGGAAATTGCTTCCAAGTCCCTTGTTGTTTTACTTCTTTTTAAATTCCGTGATTCTGCCTGCGGCAAACTTCTGAATCATTGCCGCGTCAAGCGCGTCAACATTTCCGTCGCCGTTGACGTCGCATAAGGCTTTCTGTTCATCGGTGAGCGCGATTTTGTCAACCGCTGCCTTTTGAACAATACTCGCGTCGAGAATATCAACATTTCCGTCACCGTTAGCGTCTCCGGTTACGCCCTGATTGTCCTTAATCTCCTCAAACACCGCACAGATATATCTCAGCGGCTCGCTGTCACCAGGAACAACCGTCTCGCCGGGCTTGTAGGTATAGCTTATATCTGTCGAGATAACGTCTCCCTCATACTTCGGGAGCTCATCACCCGGTCCCCATTCAATGCGGACGTGATACCAGCCCTTGAATTTATATCCCTCATCGGGTTTGGCGTTAACGGTAATTTCGTCGCCCTTCCAGAACGCGACTACTTCTCCGACAGAAACATAGTTATTGCCGTCCTTGGGCTTAATATATCCGTCGTCGTTCCATGTCGGGGTGTATTCAACGGAAGCCCTGCCTCCGTCCGCAACCCAAACCTGAATCTGGTCGCCCTGTCGCTGAACTCCGGTGTACTCAAATTTCGCGCAGATGTAGGGATAATTGTACGAGTTAAAAACATAGGGATTTTCCGTTGTAATCAGCTCGTCGGTGAACATCTCATCATATGAAGAAGCGTTCACGTCGCCCTTGTACCAGCCCTTGAAAATATATCCCGATTCAGAGATTGCTGTCAGCGTTACCTCCGCACCCTGCGGAACCCCGTAAGGCTGTGTCCAGTCTCCTTCGTATTCATCGCTCCAAAAATCAACTTGTCCGCCCTCGGTGCTGAGCACGTGAATATAGCTCATATCGTCAAAGGTAGTTTTCGGAACAACAACGCTGATTTTCAGCCTGAGGTAATCTACGCCGTCAAAGGTCTTTGAACCGGCAAAAAGAGCACTGCCGTAATTAACAATACAGCCGTCAAAGTGGTCAAAGCCCTCGTCGATTCCATCGTACAATTTACCTGTCTTTTCAAAGGTGTAACCGTCGTCAGCCTTAATTGTAACGAGCATATAATAGCCCTTGCTTTCCTCAAAGTCTACATTGTATTCCTCTGTGGTGTACTCATTTGGGCTCTTAATCCAAACCGCGTTTTCAAGCGAGCAGTTCTCGCTGTTAATTTCAACCTGCGGCGGCGAGGTTTTGCTGTTTGTACCCGCCGTGGGAACGGTTACGGTAAGCTCAACCTCGTCAATAACTCCGCCCACAGGTGCGCTCTCGTCAACCGTTACGAGTTTATAGTTGACAACATAGTTTGTCACTCTTGCAATCCGGCCCTGAACAACATAAAGATTTTCCCAGTTATCCAAGTCGCCTATGACAATCGCGTCGTCGCTCTGCTCATAATAAACATTGCCAAAGCTAACCTTATCGACAACGGCGTATGTGTTGCCGTTGAAGAAGTACGAATAGTCCGCAATATCGCCGTTTGCACCTGCGATACTCTTTACCCTATCCTCAAACTCGGATTTTTTCTGAGCGATGTACGCGGAAAGCTCCACGCCTTCGGGCAAGCTCTCGGTCTCGCTCGAGCTGTAATTGAAGGTAACGCTGTTCTTTTTAATTTTACCGTCCTCGGCTGCGGATACCGAAATCATACCGATTGACAGCACGCTGATAATCATAGTCGCGGCGAGCACGATACTCAAAATTTTCTTTTTCACATTGACACATCCTTTGCAAATTTATGCTTTAATTATACATAAAATGTGCCTGTCTGTGGTGAAAAAGCAGGGATAGTTTTAGGATAGGCAGGGTTAAAACCTCGTATATATTTCTAATAAAGAACAAAAACCGGCTCGATTCCATCGGAAAAGAGCCGGTTCATTATTTGTGTAATTTTCAGTGAGCTGAGCGGTAAACCATCTTAAGCTCCACCCTGCTTTTGCAGCCTGTCTTTTTCAGCAGGTTGCGCACGTGGAATTTAATTGTATTTTCCGAAACGCAAATCTCCTCGGAAATCTCCTTGTTAGTCTTGTCGTCGAGCAACAGTCTGAGCACATCGCGCTCCCTTGCCGAAAGATTGTAATTGATTGAGAAGTCGTCAAAAATTTCGCTCTTGTCTTTATGCTCCGCGGCAGGAACATATAAGATTTGAAACAGCCTGATAAACAGAAAAACCGAACCGACAAACAGCACGGCGGCTATTGACACAAGAGCGATCTCGCTGTCGGACAAAAGCGCGTTTATCTCAGAGCCGATTGAATCTCCTATCCTGCCTAATAGCAATCCGAAGCCCGAAATGTAGATTAACCCTCTGTCCTTTGCGATGTCCGAAAACAAAATCACGCGGTACACCGAGTAAAATCCGAACGCCAAATATCCCAGTGCCCAAAATACCGCCGTCGAAACAAGCTCTCCCCTGAGTGCCAAGACAATGAACGGAATAACAAGTGCAGCCAACGCGCATACCGCGCCGTATTTGCGGCTTTTATCCGTGACAAAGCCGGCGGCAACTAAACCTACTGCGTAAAACAAGCGCGAAAGCTCAACTCTCAAGCCGTCCTGAACAGCGGAAGCAGAAAACGCGAAGCCGATGTTATTAACAAGGCTGAACAGCAAAACGATACCGCCGCAGAGCAACAGCAGACGGCTGAGTTTAATTCGCGGCTTAGCTGCGTTAACGGGCTGTACAGCTTCGGAAGGCTGAGCTTTAATAAACACAGTCGCCGCAGACAAAACCGCCAAGGCAAAACAGATAATTAAAACTCCGTTTCCGTAGTAGAGCGAACCGCCTCCGATAACTGATAACAGCCAAGAGCCGATTGTAGCCGCACCGTAGCCGAATCCGAAAGAAACCGCGCGGTGTTCTCCGCCGTTTTCGGTAAGCTCATTCAGATAAAACCCTGCAATTACTCCGCACAAAAGGCTGAGCAACAATCCGAAAACCGCTGATACAACAAGGCTTCCCGATAATACAACAGGAAACAGACAGGCGGTATATCCCAATGTAGAGATTATAAAAATCAGTCTCGGATTTATCCGCTTAAACTTTATTATCAAAGCAAATAATCCGATTCCAACCGCCTGTAAGGCATATCCTGCAACGTTAGTAAGCTGATATGAAATATCCGCCGAGGTTAGCTCCATAAGGCGGTACATCCAAGCCAAATGTCCCGTTGACGTGAGCAAAAAGCCTAAAAAAATAACCGCCGTAGTTTTGAAAACAGAAAGGCGAAATCCTTTCATAAATCTCACTCCATTAACTTTCTGATTTTATTATAGCCGAAGGGCGGTATATTTTCAATAGCTTTTTAAAAGAGCAAGGACTTGGAGTAAACCAAGCCCTTGTAGTTTTCTGTTTAGCAGCTTCCCTGCTTTGGCATAAAGCTCTGGCAGTCGGTGCAGGGAACGACGGTCGGGTCGCTCTCGTGAGTACCGACGGTAATTTTATCGAGCGAGCAGTAATCTCTTGTCTGATGATGGTTTTTACAGCTTGTTACGGTGCACGCAATGCACTGGTTAGCGTAAGTGTTATCCATAATTTTCACCTCTGAAT
>CAMNHG010000003.1 GCA_946539105.1 uncultured Clostridia bacterium
AGGCGAGGTCGGGCAGCGGCTGAGCCTTAAAGTACTCGTCCATATCCTTCATACCCGTTTCCTCGCGCGTACCGTATATTGCGCGCAGGGTATTTTTTCCCTTGATTCCGCTTTCCTTTAACGCGCGCAGACAGTAAAGGTTTACCAGTGCCGCTCCCTTGTCGTCGGCAATTCCCCTGCCGTACAGCCTGCCGTCCTGCTCTGTAAGTGCGAACGGATTTACGCTCCAGTTGTTGCCCGCCGGGACAACGTCGAGGTGCGCGAGCACTCCGCACAGTCTGCCGCCGTCTCCGAGCTGAACGTGTCCGCTGTGCTCTGATACAAGCTCGCCGTCAAGCCCGAAGTCCTTTGCGCGCGACATTATAAACTCAAGCGCGCTTTTGCACTCCCCGGGCTTTACTCCGTCTACGGATTCAAGGCTTAACAGCTTGCCCAAATCCTCGAAGAACTCGTCACTGTATTTTAAAATATTCTCGCCGAAAATCATTATTTATCTCTCCAGTTTTCACGAATATTACTTTTTCTTCTGCTTCTTACCCTTTTTACAACCGCGACGGTTATTACCGTCAGCATATAAAGCGCGAACGCCGCCGCCGCGCAAAGGGAAATTTTAATTCCTGTGTCAAGCCCGGGCGTGCGGTACCTGAACACTATGTCACAGCTTGCCTGTGCCGGAACCTTTACAGCCATAAAGCCGTAGTCGGCCCTTACAATCTCTGCCGGTTCGCCGTTAACCTCCGCGGTGAAGCCGTCGCTGTATGGCACTGTAAAGAACATCAGCTTTTCGCCGCCGTTGTTCTCATACTCCGCCTTAAAGCCGTCGCTTGTGTACTCAAATGACGAACAGCAGTCTCTTTTCAGCCTGTCGCACGCCTGTTTAAGCTGAGTAGAGCCGTAGGTGTAATTATCAACACTGCTCTTGAAAACATCGGGATTGTGTCCGTACAGATAGGCGTACTTTTCATCGGTGTAGCCGGTGATGTCTGCGTACTTCTTCATCTGTTCGCGGCTCAGAATCATCGCGTAAACAAGTGCCTGCGGACGGTCCGTTTCCTTGATTCTCTCAAACTCCTCCTCGGTGATATAACTGTCAAAGCAGTATCCCATCGGGATGTAATTATCGTCTGAATAAATATCGAAGTTATTGTTTGTCTTGAGGTATGTCCAGCCGGGCATTTTTGTAATGCCCTTATTGTCTACAAAGCTCTTGTCTATGGTGTAGTCGCCGTTGTCGAGGTTGTAGTCAAAATAGTACTTGGTGCTCAAAAACGGTCTGAGCGCGTAGGCTGAAAAATCAGGTCGTGAAGCTACATCGCGTTTGATTCCGATTTTTTGATAAAACTGCATTATCGACGGCGAAACCGAGCTTTGGAAGCAGTTAATGCTCTGAACCTTCCAATACATTGAGGTGTTGTCTACGCACTTGTAAAAGTCGCTTCGCTCTGTTTCCAAATCATCAATCTCTATATCTCCGCGCGAATTTATTATATCTTTTCTGATTGTCGTCGTTGTCGAGCTGCTCAAAACGCCCGTGCCTATAATAAAGAACGAGGTCAAAAGGGCGGCTATTACAACAGCCGCTGTCAGCGAGGTAAAAAGCTCAAGGCGGTTTTTCTTAAACTTTTTATAAACCAGCGCGAAGCCGAGCAAACACATCATTGCCGCGAGCGCGTAAATCCAAAATCTCACGTTGTCCGCCTGCACACCGAGGGTCAGCGAATCCTCTCCGCCGGTTTCGCTCTCGACGGTTTTCGGCATAAAGCCTATAAGCAGAGTTGCGCCGAGCGTGATTCCCGACGACCAGATAAGCGCGCGCTTCCAGTTTGAACGCCTGTTTTCAACCGCCCTGACTGTCGCCAAAACAAACATCAGCACAAGCATATAATACCATCTTGTGTAGTAAATTGAGCTGTTTAGCATTTGGAACATACTGTTGAGCACGGGAACCATCGCAAAGAGCACCAAAAGGCAGATCAGCTTTTTTATCCAGTCACGCTTTTTGAGCTGCAAATACGCGATTACTCCGGTCATTCCGAACAGCGGCAGCCAACCGGCTACGGATGCCCACTTGCAGTTTGACTCCGGCGTAAACGTGGGCATAGCCGGCATATCCGCAGGGAAGAAAAACGCCAGGACAGCCAGCCAGTAACGCTGGGGCTTGTCGTGAACAAGCGCGTTCCAGTCCTTTGGGAAGGTGTCAAGCCTGGGGTTTCCAAAAAGTCCCAGCACCGACGGCAGCAGGATAAACGCCGTGGCGGCGAACCCGATTATGACCTCGAGTGCCAAAAGCAAAAACTCGGTGATTTTGAACTTATATGTCTTTGTGAGGGTGAGCATAAGGAAGTAAATAATTACAAACAGCACCTGTCCCACAAAGAAGTAGTAGTTAACTACGCACGCCGCGAACACCGCTGCGGCGAACAGCCCCCTGCGTTTGTCGAACAAAAAGCAGTCGAGAGCCGCCAAAAGCAGCGGAAAAACTATCATCGGCTCGTGAAAGTGGAAGAAAAACACATTGTAAATCGAAAAGCCCGAAAAGGCGTACAGCAGTCCGCCCAAAACCGCGAACGGCTTGTACCTAACATATCTCTGCAAATACAGATATGCCGCGCCCGACGCGCAGGCAAATTTAAGAATGAGCAAGGGTCCGATTAGGTTCGGGATAAAGCTGTTGTCAAACGGTATCGTCAGCCAGAAAAACGGACTGCCCAAAAGGTAAAAACTGTAGCTCGATATTGTGTCCGAGCCCAGGTCTGTCAGGTGGTTCCAGCCCAGCTCGCCGTTCCTGACAGCGGAGTGGAGCATTTGATAAAACGGAATTTCCTGAACATTAAAATCTCCGTAGTAATAAAATACCCCTCCCTGATAAACAATAAAAGGTATGAACAGCACTGCAGCCGCAATCAGGCCCACAAAAAATGTAAGCAAAAAATATTGACCGTTTTTCGGCTTAACGCGCTGTAATCTGTTGCCCATTTAAGATTCTCCCCGTAAATATCTTTGACATTTATCTTAAAAACAGTATAATAAGTATAGTATCAATATATTATAACACATACTGAATATTTTTGCACTATTTTTGATAAAAATTTTTGTTTGGAGATTTTATTATGACATCTTCCCATTTTTACGCTATGCTCTCGCGAATGAAGTACATCAACCGCTGGGGGCTGATGAACAACACAAGGCTTGAAAACATCAGCGAGCACAGCCAGCAGGTGGCTATTCTCACCCACTGTCTGGTGCTTATTCACAACAAACGCTTCGGCGGAGAGCTGGACGCCCAGCGCGCGGCTTTGCTGGCGGTTTTTCACGACAGCACCGAGATTATCACCGGAGATATGCCCACGCCGATAAAGTATCAAAATCCCGAGATTATCGACGCCTACAAGCAGATTGAGGAAAAGGCGGCGGACAGGCTTATATCGCTTTTGCCCGAGGATTTCAGGGAGGATTACAGCCAAATTCTGAAGCAAAACGGCGAACAGGACGAACAGCTGCGCGTGTTTGTAAAGGCTGCCGACAGGTACTCGGCACTGATTAAGTGCATAGAGGAGATGCGCATGGGCAACGATGAATTTAAAATGGCAAGGGACACCATCAGAAAATCAATAGACGATATGAAGCTGCCCGAGGCGGAGGTTTTTGACCGCGAATTTTTGCCCTCGTTCTATCTCGCGCTCGACGAGCTTAATTAACGCTGTAAAATTGACGCCGATATTCACATAAATATCACAAATTTGATTATCTGCATCAAAAAAGCACGGTTTTCGGCGGCAAATTTCGTCACCCGGTATCATTATAATTCTAATTGAGAATTATCTATTGGAATTATGTGGTATAATATTAAATGTCTATTTGTATGATTTTGTATTATAGCGTTCCTAATTACACAGGAGGATTAATATGGCGAAATCTAACGGCCACTATGTTGACATAAGCTCAAACACCCAGGTGTTTAAGCTGTACAACAAAAAAGGCAGAGTATTAAGAGTATTATGTCTTGTTTTTTCTATACTGTTTTTGCTGGGCGGAGGCGCGATGGTTTATTACTACGCACTGCTCAACTCGATGAACTTTGAAGATTTTACAGCTCCCAAAAGCGATAAATCCGATTCGCAGTCAACCACGCTTTCTGCAGAGATGATGGGCGACGGAACCCAGCTTACAATCGGCGACGGACAGCTGCTTCAGGACAGCAAGGTGCTCAACGTTATGCTCTTCGGCGAGGATAACAGCGACGGTGACGAACACGGCAGAACCGACACAATGATTATGATGTCGATTGACAACTGGCACAAAAAACTGAAGCTGACGTCGTTCCAGCGCGACACCTATGTTTATATTCCCGGCTACGGTCAGAATAAAATCAACGCCGCTTACACCTACGGCGGACCCAAGCTGACTATCGAAACGATTGAGGCAAACTTCGGTATTAAAATCGACCGTTACGCGGTTGTTGACTTTGACAGCTTTATCGAGATTATCGACACCCTCGGCGGTATTGATATGGAAGTAACCCAGGACGAAATTGACTACATCAACTATCAGTTGTACAAAAACGAGCAGGTTGACACGCCCAAGACTATCACAGCCGCCCCGGGTATGGTTCACCTCAACGGTCAGGAGGCACTTTGGTACGCGCGTAACCGCGGTCTTTCCACCAACGAGGACGGCAACGAAATCGGTATTGACGGAGACGACTGGGACAGAACCTCGCGTCAGAGAAAGCTGCTTGAAAAAATGTTCAACGACCTCAAGGGCGCGGATCTGACTAAGATTGTTTCAATCGTAAGCTCTGTAGGTCCCATGGTTACAACAAACCTTAAGAAGGACGAGATTACCGCTCTGGTTTCTCACGCTCCCACTTACCTGACCTACACTGTTGAGCAGAGCTACGTTCCCACCGAGGGACTTTGGTACTACGAAAACAACACCCCGGCAGGCTCGGTTATCGCGATTGCAGATATGAACAAACAGCGTTTGGAATTTGCCAAGTTCATTTATGAGGACAGGCTTTCGGGCGGCGGTTCTTCTTCGAGCTCGTCAAGCTCGGCAAACTAAATAAAAGATTAACCGGTTCACCGCCTTGGCGATGAACCGGTATTTTTTCTATACAGGTCAAGCGTTATTTACCTGCTGTTGTAGTCGTCGTTGATTTTTTTGCTCCAGCACGGCGCAACGCTTTGACCTCCGCGGAACTTTGCCACAGTCTCGCTGACCGCCTCAAACACAACTCCCGTACCCTGTGAGTCGGCGTTGTAGTTAACGGCTCTGTCGGAACCGATTCCGTAGGTGTTCGCGGTCTCTATCGCGTCAATATTCGCGCCGATAAACAGGAACTCCCAGCCCTCTTCCTTTTTTCTCTCAATCATCTTTTTGATGTCGCGGCTGTTGTACCTTCTGCTGGCGTTTTCGAGGCCGTCGGTGGTGATTACGAACATTGTGTGCTCGGGCACGTCCTCAGGTCTTGCGTATCTGTGAATATTGCTTATATGCTTTACCGCTCCGCCGATAGCGTCGAGCAGTGCCGTGCAGCCGCGCACTGTGTAGTCGTTCTCTGTCATCGGCTTAATCTGCTCAAGCGGAAGCCTGTCGTGCAGCACTATGCTCTCGTGATCAAACAGAATTGTCGAAACATACGCCTTGCCGTCCTGCTTTTTCTGCTTTTCTATCATCGAGTTAAAGCCGCCGATTGTGTCCTTTTCCAGTCCGCTCATCGAACCGCTGCGGTCGAGGATAAATACGATTTCAGTGATGTTGTTGTTAACCTTTTTTGTCATAATAATTACCTCCAAAAAGTTTATTTGTCCTTTGACAATTATATAATAAACTTTTCGAGGGCGTATTTGGTCGCTTTAAAAGCGACATTTACAAATATATTTTTACATGCTATAATTACTGCGAAGGGTGATAATATGTTTTTTAAGCCAAAGCGAAAAAACCTAAATTCAGAGCTTTTAATAGAGCTGACGCAATATATTGACAGTAATTTTGAGGACGCCTCCGAATTATACGAAAGTGCCGGGGACACCGCTAAGCTGCCTGTTATTCACGCTGTACCGCAGCCGCCGAAGGCTTCAAAAGGTAAAGCGTTCCGCGCGGAAAAGAACAGCCCTGCCGCGTCCGCTCCCTACTTTCCCGCTCCCGCAATAAACGCGTCGAATGAAGCTCGTCCCGCTCCAAGCTACGGAAGCAGCCTTAACGATATGCTTAACTCGCTTGACGAGAGCTTTTCGGAAATGCTCCTCAGAAAAATTGACGAACTCCGAATGACCGACGCGCAGTGCTACAAAAAAGCCGGAATCGACCGCAAGCTGTTCTCAAAAATCCGCACCAATCCGCAGTACAAACCGTCAAAGCAGACCGCCGCGGCGTTTGCTGTAGCTCTTGAGCTGGATATTGACGAGACAAAGGAGCTGCTTAAGAAGGCAGGCTACGCGCTGTCGCACAGCAGTAAATTTGATATTATTATAGAGTTCTTTATTCTAAAACAGAATTATAACCGTTTTGAGATAAACGAGGCTCTGTACGAATTTGATCAGGTTTTGATATAACTAAATGACAAAAACAGAAAAATCCGCTTATATAAAACGTAGGGTTCGGTCTTGACCGAACCGTGGTTAAACATCATAAGCTTGTTTATAGTCCACGGGTCGGTCAAGACACGACCCCTACAATTTTTTTATTATATTGTTTTGGTTGCTAACTATTGAGCAACCAATTTTTACATTTTTTCATAGTATATGCCGAGGAACTGCTCGTAAAATTCCTTTTCGCTTATATTATACTCCGCCTTGTTGTCGCTGTTGAGCGATGCTTTACCGGGTACGGTTTTAATCTCTACCTTAAGTGAGCCGTGAAGCGCGATATCCTGCGCGAGGTACATAACCTTTGCCGCGTTAAAATTTGTGCACGAATACGGAGCACTCTCGTTAAACAAGTCCAGAGCGTAAGAGGGGTTTTCCTTTACCGCGGTCATAACCTTGCTCATAAACGCCTGAGCGTACACCTGATGTCGCTTGTTTCTCAGCAAGCTCGCGTCGGCTCTGTCCTTTACTCTGGCTTTGATAAACCTTCTCGCGTCGTTTCCCTGAAGATGGTAAGACTGACCTGCCGTGAACTTTTCAATAGTCTCGGGCGACACAACGTCAACTCCGCCGATAGCGTCGTTAATCGGGGCTATACCCTCAAGGTCAAGCGAGTAGAATGTGCTGACGGGTATATTATAGAAAATTCTTTTTGCCGAAGCCATTGTGTTGTTGCAGCTTGTTTCCTTGCCGTCGCCGTAAGCGTAGGAAAGACAGATTTGCTGCCTCTGCATTCCCGTGTAATATCCGCTTGCGGAATAAACAGCCACATCGGTCATTGTATCACGCGGAATATTTGTCATAGTCAGCTTACGGTTCTTCAAATCGAGTGCCATCATCACTATAACGTCCGCCTGACCGCCTGTTCCCTGAACGGTTAAATCGTCGAGATTCTCCTTATCGACACCGATAAATATAAAGTTGGTGACGTTTTCGTTATATTTATATGTTACGCCATTGTAGACAATATACTGACCGCCCTCCTGAACTATGGCTTCAATTCCGTCGGGAGATGAAATCTGTATATCATCGGTGAGCAGGTCGCTTTTGCCCTTGAATATCAAAAACACGGCGGTTCCGACTGTCAACAGCACAAGTGCCAAAAGCGTACAGGCGACTGCCAGCAGAACCTTTTTCCATGTTTTCATTTTACGTTTTTTCCGGTGAGATTTATGGCGCGTTTTGCCGGATTTTGTTTTCTTCTTTTTGACAGGGTGCATATACACATAGTCGCGGTAGTCGTCGCGGACGGTTTTTTCATCCTTTTTAACCTCGTCCTTTTCTCCGCCGAACGCTATAAAATCCGTATTGCCGCTGTTCTCATCCATTTGTAAACCGTGGTTATCCGGTTGGCTCATCTTTTACCAGTACCCCCTGTACCAAATAACGTCCGTCTCCGCCGCCGTTAAGGCAGGTGCTCAGGACAAGCATTTTGTCATTTTTGGTAAGTTGAATATCTTTTCTTACATTGCTCGAAACCGACCTCGGGTTAAGCGCGTCCTGCTGCCACTGGGTATAGACCGCGTCATCCAAAAAGTTAAACGAGTTCATAATGTGCCTGTCGTCGTAGACAAAGGCGGATACAACCTCATAGGTCAGCTTGCGGTTTTCGGTGTATATATACATATACTTATTTTCTTCAAAAAACTGCGGATCCGAAAAATTATGCAGAGTCGCAAACATTGAGCCGTCGAGCATATTGTGACCGTAAAGCACGGTTACGCGGTCTGAGTAATCCTTTTTGTTACACGACTGGGAATATATCGTTCCCGGAAAGCTGTAGCCCTTGTAAATATCGTGGTCAAGGTAAAAATTATCGTCGGCGTCGCTTTGGGCAACGGGATAATTTACATTGGTATTCGGAATATAAATCCACGAGTAAATATCGGGATTCTGCGCATTAAGCTCGCTCAGATTCACGGGATTTTCGGCGAGCTTAGCAGTTGTTGCATCCGGACTGCTCTCCGAGCCGCTGTTCTGAGTTGCCTGCTGAGAGGAATCGGTTTGAGCTATATTCGAAGCGTATGAGCTTGCGATTTTGCTGTTTTGGTCATTTGCCGCCGCGCTGTTAACAATCCTGAATATAATAAATCCTGCGGCTCCGGCAAATATGAGCGCGAGTATAATAACAATAGCGATAATCGCATTATTTTTTCTTTTTTTCACGCTCTCACCTCTTTACAAATAATAAAATCGAAAGTCAAGAAAAAAAGCCCCTTTTTATCAAAAAGAGGCTTTTTGAAACCTTGTTAAATTACTTCTTAGCCTTAGCCTTTTTTACGGCAAAAAGTGTAGCCGCGCCGCAGGCAACGGAAGTAAGCGCGATTGCGGAAAAAGCAACTACGCTGTCTGAGCCTGTTTTAGGAGAAACAGGAGTAGTATCCTTTTTAACCTTTGATGTAGTGGGCTGAGTTTCAGCCTGAGTTGTCGCAACAGGGCTGTTAACAGAAACCGCAAAAGCGGGAACCGCGCTGAACGCCATAATAACTACTGCCGCAACAGCTGCAAATAATTTCTTCATTTTAATCTCCTCCAAATCCTGAAAAATAAACAAATATAGGAAATTGTTTAAATTATATTTTTAGATAATGATATTATAACACAATATTGCAAGATTGTAAAGTATTATTTTATGATAATTATTATGTAAAATCGGTAAAAATTACGGTGTTTTACCGTTATTTTGCCAATTTGGCTTTTGGCGTCAATCTTTTTATTGCATAGTTCAAAATAAAAAGGTATAATATAGGCAACACCGCATAAAGTCAACTAACGAAAAGGAGTATCAGCGATGAATGTTTCAGAGCTACAGCAAAAAATACTGGAATTAAAAAAGCAAAAGGACGTTTGTATTTTGGCGCACAGCTATCAGGCGCGTGAAATTTGCGAAATTGCCGACTACACCGGCGACAGCTACAAATTGAGCGTTGACGCGTCAAAGGTGAGCAATAAAAATATTCTGATGTGCGGAGTGCGCTTTATGGCGGAGACCTGCAAAATCCTCTCCCCCGATAAAACCGTAATGCTTGCCCAGCCGATTGCGGGCTGCGCCATGGCGGATCAGATGGACAAGGCACTTATCTCGGAGGTAAAGAAGAGCTACCCCAACCACACGGTTGTTGCTTACATAAACACCACCGCTGAGTTAAAGACGATTTGCGACGTCTGCGTTACCAGCTCGTCGGCGGTACAGATTGTTAATAATATCGAAAACAATGATATTCTGTTTATCCCGGACTGCAACCTCGGAAGCTATGTTAAACAACAGTGCCCGGATAAAAATATTAAGCTGTTAAACGGCGGCTGCCCGATTCACGCCTGCGTGAGCACAGATGATGTTGAAGCGGCTAAGAAGGCTCATCCCGGAGCCGAGCTTCTTGTTCATCCCGAATGCACCCCCGAGGTCTGCGCGTATGCCGACTACATCGGCTCAACGTCCGGAATTATGAACTACGCGGTAAATTCAGACAAAAAGGAATTTATCATCGGCACCGAGATAAGTATTGCCGAGCACCTGCAGTATATGTGTCCCGACAAGAAGTTTTATCTGCTCTCGCTTAAGCTGATTTGCCCGAATATGAAGGCTACTACGCTGTATGACGTTTACAACTGTCTTAACAGCGACGGCGGCGAGGAAATTGTACTTGACAAAAACACAATAGACAGCGCGAAACGCTGTATTGACGAAATGATAAGACTCGGTCAGTAAGCCTGAAACCGGGTTTTCGGAGTGAATTTATGAGTAAAAGAGCACTGATTGCGATGAGCGGCGGAGTTGACAGCTCTGTAGCGGCATACCTCACGGGGAAGCTGGGCTACGAGTGCGAGGGTATTACAATGAAGCTGTACGACAACGGCGACATTGTGTGCAGCGACAAAAGCTGCTGCTCGCTCGACGATATTGACGACGCGCGGAGTGCATGCAGAAACATCGGGATTCCGCACACCGTCTATAACTTTAAGGAAAGTTTTAAGGAAAACGTTATCTCGCGCTTTATCAGCGCGTACGAAAACGGCGCGACGCCGAACCCCTGCATAGACTGCAACCGCTTTATCAAGTTTAAGGAGCTTGTAAACCGCGCGGAGGTGCTGAACTTTGACCGCGTGGTAACAGGTCACTATGCCCGAATCGAATACGACGAAGCCGCCGGCAGATACCTGCTAAAAAAGGCAGCGGATAGGTCAAAGGACCAGAGCTACGTGCTGTATTCGCTGACTCAGGAGCAGCTTTCAAAAATCCTTTTTCCGCTCGGAGAGATGACCAAGGACGAGGTGCGAAAGGTCGCGCACGAGCTTGGACTTATAAACGCCGGAAAGCACGACAGCCAGGACATCTGCTTTGTGCCCGACGGCGACTACACCGCGTTTATCAAAAACTACACCGGCAAGGATTATCCGGAAGGCGATTTTGTTGACACCGAGGGCAATGTTTTGGGCACTCACAAGGGAATTATCGGCTACACCATCGGTCAGCGCAAGGGACTCGGACTTGCCCTGCCTGCCCCGATGTACGTTAAGGAAAAGGATTTGGAGAACAACCGCGTTGTGCTGTGCGATAACGCCTCGCTCTTTTCAAGGGAGCTTTTGGCGAACGACATTAACCTTATTACCGTTGATGAAATAACAAGCCCTATGCGCGTCTGCGCAAGGGTTCGCTACAACCAAAAGGAACAGCCGGCTACGATTACGCAGCTTGACAAAGACACAATAAGGGTTGTGTTTGACGAACCGCAAAGGGCTATTTCAAAAGGTCAGGCGGTTGTGCTGTACGACGGCGATGTGGTTGTCGGCGGCGGAACAATTATTTAGTGCCAGCGGGCACTTTCGCCCGCCTTTGGAAAGCGTAAACGTTTGGCAATGTTTCTTTGACAGCGGGATCAAAATACAGAAGTTCATATATTGGAATAATTATATTAAATTTTTAATTTCACTTGACATAAAGGATATGTTTGTGTATAATAATATTAAAGATAGATAGCTATATCTATTTTAATGTAGAGTGTTTCGCAGCTCAAAATGCGAACTGTTTATGAAAAGTGTTTCGCAACTTTAATTGCGAACTGTTTATGAAAAGTGTTCCGCAGCTTTAAATGCGGATTTTAATGAAAAGAAAGGGAGTAGTATAAACTGCTCCCTTTTGAAATTTCAAGGGAGTAACTATGAATAATCTTAAGTTTTACACTGTTCCTTATGAATATGTTAAATTCTTACAGGAATCAGAAAAAGAGGTTAGAGGGTTTTCGCGTGTTCCGAATCTAGATTATGGCGCAAATAGAAATCAGAAGTTTGTTTGTGGTGTGGTATTAAATATTAAGGATAGTAATTATTTTGCACCAATTACTTCATATAAAACTAAAATGCCAGATAATTTTTTAATATTTAATGATAAAAAAAATAAAGTTTTATCGTCATTGAGATTTAACTATATGTTTCCAATACCAAAAGGAATAGAGAAACCATATGATTTTTCAAATATAACTGATAGAAAATATCGTTTTTTAGTTATACAAGAGTATCAATATTGTGTGAATAATCAAGACGAAATAAGACGTTTGGCGCATAGAACATACAAAAGAGTATTGTTAGGAAAAGATAAAGGGTTAGTACATAATAGTTGTGCATTTAAATTACTTGAACAGAAGTGTGCAGAATACACTAAAGAAAAAGCTCAAGCGTATACACAAACACAGCCACAATCATTTCAGCAAAAAGCAGATAAAGCTAATCAGGAAACGGTGGCTAAGAACATACAACCAAAGCGGAACAAAGAGTAGAAGAACAGTAAAAATCCGGCTCAAGCCAAACGGTGAGCCGGTTTATTATTTTAAATAGAGTTTTAAAAAGAAACAGGCGCCGGCCAAAAAGGGAGGTGCCTGTTAATTCAAAAAACTGCGGGGGATTCCACAGAGGTTTGACATTTGCGGATTCTGTGAATCTTATTTACTTAACGCCTATACGGCGTGCCGGAAAAATGCGTATATTTGCTTGAAATTCGCTTTAATTCATCATCATTAAGATGAGAGCCATTTTTCAACTTCTTCCTGCAGGCGGTCACGGTCTTCAACGACCTTGCCGTCACAGCCCAATACTTCACAAATCCTTGAAGGCTCTAATTCATCTGCCTTCTGATGGGCTATATAATATGCAACATTTGCATTGAACTTGCGGATGTCTGCCGGACGACGCTGTCCGGAGAGGATTCTTGAAATATAAGAAGGATCGTAGTTGAGCCTTCTGCCAAGCTCATTATTGCTGATTTCAAATCCCCTTAACAGCTGCTTCAGCTTGTCAATGAAGGTGTCGTAATCAATGCCGTAGCTTTTGTCAATCAGCTTTTTGAGCGATTCGGAAATTTCCTCCTCGGTAATGTCCGAATCTTGTTTTGACAAAAGCTGATACAGCCCCTTGGTAAGTCCCGCAAAATGTTCTCCGCGAACATTGGGAACCCTGTAGCCCTTTCTGTATCTGCTGATTGTACCTTCAGATAGGCCCGAAGCCTGTGCAAGCTCTTTGCTTGAACATTTAGCCTGCAGAATGTAGTCATTTAACCTGTCGTGGAAAGTCATGCAAATCTCCCCATTCTGTAATATGATAACATTCTGTAAAAACCGGTTTTTTCGGCAACTGCACGCATATTTACATAATGATATTTGCATAAAATAATACGCAGACTTCCGAAATAACCATACCGGTTTTGTGAACATATTATAGCACATATTTTATTTAAATGTTTGCATATTTCCAATTTGTCAATGACAGTTTGGTTGAATATAATCAATTTTGCCAAAAATCACCATTATAAGCCAAAAAACAATCACCGCCTGTGAAATAATAAAAAATCACAAACGGTGAATAATTATAAATATTTGTTATTTTATGGTATTTTTATTTTTCGAGCATTTTTACCAGGGCTTCAACGCTTTTTTCAACAGTAGAGTTTTCCGCGGGAATATCAACGGTAATGTCGCTGCAGCGGCGGTATAGCGGAGTTCTTTGGTCAAAAACGTTTTTAAGCGTTTCATCCTTGTGAAAAACAATACCTCTGGTCGTTATGTTCGTTACCCTGCGGTTAATCTCTTCAAACGGAACGTTTATATACACAACCCTGCCCAGGGATTTTAAATGCTCCATAGCCTTTTTTGACAGCACCATCGAGCCGCCCGTCGCCACAACTGTGTACTCGCAGTCAAGCGTACTTCCTACCTCCTCCTCAAGCTCCAAAAAACGGTCAAGCCCGTCCTCGTCGAGGATTTTTTGAAGAGGTTTTCCGGCTTTTCTGCTTATAATCAAATCGGTGTCGATAAACGAATATCCCAACGCCTTCGCAAGCAAAACGCCCACAGTGCTCTTGCCCGATCCGGGCATTCCGATTAAAACAATATTGCTCATATTACATAATTCTTATGTTGAGCGAATCCGTGCTGGAGGTGGGCACGGTCTTGTTTGAGGAAAGAACAACCACAATATCGCCCTTTTGGAACATACCGGTGCTCCATGCCTTTTCCATTGCCTGAACGGTAATATCGTCGGAATCCACCTTTTCCTCGCCGAGCAAAGCAGTGATACCCCAGTTGAGGCAGAGCTTTTTGCAGACAAGCGCGCTGGTAACAACCGCGATAACCGGAACGTCGGGTCTGAAATGAACCATAGCCCTTGCTACTCTGCCGGTCGCACTCTCTACAATAATCGCCTTCGCGCCTACTTCCTTGGCAATCTCCTTTGCCGCCTTGCAGATGCTTCCGCGCAAAACGTTTGTATCCTCAAACGAGTTATCCTCAATATACTTGTGCAGCGCGGCAAACTCGCCGTTGCTCTCAGCCTCGGTGCAAATGTCGCTGAGAGCCTTGACGCTCTCAACGGGATACTTGCCGGCTGCGGATTCTCCCGAAAGCATAACCGCGCTTGTGCCGTCATAAACGGCGTTAGCTACGTCGCTGATTTCGGCACGCGTCGGACGCGGAGAGGTAGTCATACTCTCAAGCATTTGAGTAGCGGTGATAACGTACTTGCCCTTGGCAACGCACTTGCGGATTAACATTTTCTGAATCTCGGGCAGCTTAATAAACGGAATCTCAACGCCCATATCGCCTCTCGCGACCATAATGCCGTCGGCGTAGTCGATTATCATATCCATATCGTCAACACCGCTCTGGTTCTCGATTTTCGCGATAATCTCAACGTGCTCATAACCGATGCTGTCAATATAATCGCGAAGTGTGCGGACGTCCTCGTGATTGCGGACAAACGAAGCCGCCACAACGTTTGCGCCGTGCTGCAGGCCAAACTCAATATCGCGCCTGTCCTGCGCGCTCACGTACGGCATACTGATGTGATAGCCGGGGATATTGATACTCTTGCGGTTTGAAAGCCTGCCGCCCTTGTTTACAACACAGGTGATTTTATCGGGATAAACCTTGGTAACCGTCATTGAAATCATACCGTCGTCAAGCAAAATCTCTCTGCCTACAATCGGAACGTTACCGGGCTTGTTGCACATATCAATCAGCCTGGGATATGAGATTGATACGCCGTTTGAGTCGCCCTCCTCGAGCTCCTTGTAGAAGGTAAACTCCTGACCTTCAACCACCTCGGCAGAGCCGTCCTTAAAGGTGGTGACGCGCACCTCGGGGCCCTTGGTGTCGAGCAAAATTGCAATATTTTTTCCGCTCTCGGCAATCGCCTCTTTAAGGGTAGCAAAAACGCCCTCGAGCACGCTGTAATCGCCGTGAGACATATTGATTCGCGCAACGTTCATACCCGCGTCAATCATTTGAAGCAGCTTTTCTTTAGTGTTGCACGACGGACCGATTGTGCAGACAATTTTGGTTTTTCTCATATTTAAATCTCCCTTCGCTTTTTTAGGATAATATATAGTAATATTCTATCACACATCGCTGTTATATGCAATAAAAACAAAGAAAATAATATTTAAAATGCAAAGAAACCGGCAGCGTTTATGCCACCGGCTTCCGCTATGGTTTTAGTTTGTATAAGAGGCGTAATCGTACCTGCCCTTTTCGTTTACGCTGTCAACTGCGTAATAATGCAGAACGGTTTTGTCAAACGGAATTTTTTCAGTCTGAACCGTGCCGTTTGTAAAGATAATGTACGCGGCGTTTTCGGGAACGTCAATGCTGTAGGCATTGTTTCCAATCGAGGTCATGGCAGTTCCGGGCCATGCCGCGGGGTAAGAGCCGTCGCTGTAATAGTAGTAACAGTACATCGGGCTGCCCCAGCCGAGTACATCGGAAAATACAACCGTGTATTCACCCTGTGAAGCTGTGGGCTGAGTAGGCTGCTCCGGCTCGGTAGGAGTTACGGGATTTGTAGGCTGCTCGGGCTTCTTTGGATTTTTGAAATCGTCAATCAGCTCCGCCGCAAACTGCTGAATTAATGTCGCGTCGCTTACGGTAACACAGTTGTCAAAGCTGACGTCGCCGAGCTCGAGCTCCGCCGCGTTAAACTCCCTGAGCTGGGCACAGTAGAGCTGAACCTGATACGCGTCGGCAACGGTAACCTGACCGTCGCGGGTAACGTCGCCGTAGATATAACCCGGCGCGTAACTTGCAGCAAATTCATTTGAAATCCAAGCCGCGCGGCTTGTCATCCAGTCAACCGCATAGTTGAACATACCGTCAAAATTATTCTGATAACGCGTCGCGGTGGTTGCAACCGTGTACTGCTTTTTGTCGTAGTCATAGCTTGCCTTGTTAAGTGATGAGTGGCTTGCGATCCACGAGCCTGTATTTAACAGCCAGCCGCTTGCGTAGTTCATCTCAGCTGTGTTTTTAGCGTAATTATAATATTCTTTTACGGAATAAATTTCGTCCGCTTCGAGGGGATTGCTGTAGCTTCCTGCAAAGTGGTTGATTGCAGGTACAAACTCATTGAACCAAATCCCGGGTACTGCAGCCATAACCTCGTTGTTAACCGAAAGCTGGTTAATGACGTTGTTTGACGACGAAACATCGCCTGAATTTTTACCCTTGTACTTGCACCACCAGCCGGTGTACTGCTCGTAGTCGTTTACGCCCATATTGCGCAAATCACGCGCTACGCCTACAGCGTTACCGAGCGAGTTGTCATAATCCCAAACCGGTGAGCCGTAAAATTTATATTTGCCGTTTTCGTCCGCCTTGTAGGTAAAGAAGGTGCTCGATACGCCCGAATCCCAGTTTTTGCCAAGCTCGTTTATCAGGTAAATCTTCGCGAGCGAATCGACGTCTCCGACGTCGGAAACCTTGCCGTTTTTGTTCCTCGTTGTTCTGGCAAAGGCGTCAAACTTTGACTTTGCGTAATCTAAAACCGCTTGGTAGTTGGGATCTCCCAAATCGAGCTCGGGAGCTTTAAGGGTGATTTTTGTGCCGTTTGAAGCGACAAAGTAATAGTCGTCGGGACCTGCGCTGGCGTCAACCTCGGCAACAAAGGGGAAGTCGCTCTTGAGCGTGCCGTCCTCGTTGAGGTACTCGTCGCCTGTGATGTCGTCGAGCACCGCGCCGGTGTCAACCTTCTCGCACATCTGGTACGAGCCCCAGTAATAGCCGTTTACGTAAAAATCAACATAGCGCGAATCCGAGGCGTAGGGCATTCCCACCGCGTCGGAAAGGTCGTATAAAATGCGGTTTCTGGAGAGCGAATCGTCCTGGTAATTCGCGAGCAACGAGTACTTTTTGGACTTTGCCATTCCGCCGATAGAAACCTTCGAATCGTAGGTGATATTGTAGCCCTTCTTAGGCTTGTCCCATGTGGTGTTGCCTCTGCCCTTAATCTTCTTGACCCCGGTATTATCAATCTTGCCCTTTTGGTCAACAATCGCGCCTGTAGCCTTCGCGCTTAGGCTCTTATCGGCGTTGAGGTAGGTCATAAGGTCGGTTCCGTTGCCGTCGGCGTTTGAGTTGTTAACGTAAACCGCCGCCTCGGCACTTGACTTCATAAACTTAAGAGTATATGAAGCTCCGCCTGCGCTTACGGTATAGCCGCTGCCTGTGCTGTAATCAACCGTCTTGGTCTCGTCCGGCGCGATGGACACGCCGTTAACGGTAACGGATGAATCATAAGCGTTATAGATGTCTACCTTGTCCGCGCTTGCGGATGTCGGCAAGAAGAAATACTTGACATTTCCGTTAATCTCATTGAACCTCTCATCGTGCTCGCACTGCCATGCAACCCAAGCATTCGCGTCGGCGGAATTGAGAACAGCATGCGCATACAGCGCGGGTTCATTTGTAAACGCGGTAGGCTTGCCCTGTTCGGTCTCCTCAGCTCCTACGGGAACGAGTGACAAAACGGACAGCGCGATTATTACAGCTAAAATGACAGATATTGTCTTTTTCATAAACAAAACCCCCAGTTTGTATTAATTTTTGCGCATAATTATTGTTTATTTTTATTCTATCACGTGACTTTCACATTATCAAGTTAATTTTCTCAAATTCTTTTCTTTTTTTAAAATAGCCTTTATTTTTTTGATTTTATTTGTTATAATAAAAACTACTTTGATACTGCGGTATTTTCGCGGTAAACTTTTTAAGGACGTGATTAATATGACTTTTAATAAGAAACATTCATTCAAAGCCCCGTTGGCGGCTGTGCTTGCCGCTCTTATCGGCGCGACCGCACTTCTCGCCGGCTGCGGCGGCAACGACGAAGCCGAAAGCTCAAGCGAGAACGAAACAAAGGTTGTTACCGAAACCCAGGTTGTCACAAGAGTTGTAGACGGCGTTTATACCGATCAAAACGGCGAACCCATAAAGGACGAAAACGGCCAGCCGATGACCGCGCCCTCCGGCACGCCCGACACCGACACAAACGGCAGCTCGGCAAATAACGGCGGCAACAACGCAAATAACAACGCAAACGGCGGCTCAGCCTCAAATTCAGGCTCCGCGCAAAGCAGCGCGGGCGGAAACGGCGGCAGCGGCAACGGCGGAGGAAACAACGGCGGCGGAAACAGCGCGTCGCAGGCTGATGATAAGAGCAGCTCCGGTGCCGACAGCAAGAGCAGCGGCAGCAGCGATAAAAAGGGCAGCGGTACTCTCAGCGTAGGCGGCAAGACCTATAATGTCGGCGACAAAGTGACCTGCACCTACACACTTACCTGCAAAAAGCTCCTCAGCAATTTCCAGGCTATGGTTAAGTATGACAAAAAGTACCTCAAGCCCACCAACGCTTACCTTGACGGCCCCGCAAAGGCAGGCAGCGTAATCAACTACGAGCTCTACGAAAAGGGACTTGTTAAGTTCAACGGAATTAACCTTAACGGTTACAACTACACCCAGGGCTCAAAATTCCTTGTTGTTGAGTACGAGGTTTTAGACGGCGGCAGCACCACTCCCGAATTTATCTGGGAAATCGCGAGCGATATTAAGGACAACGCCCTTATCACAAATCACAAGGCCGACTCCTCTATTTCACTATCAGCAAGTTTCTCTTAATGACTTTACGTTTTTTCATTAATTTCTTCTTTGAAGCCGGTTTTTATGCCGGCTTCCTTTTTGCAAAAACAACTGTACTCTAATTTTTATTTGTATCTGTATATTTTTCAGTGCACAGTAATGTGCTATAATTCAACTGTACTTTCGAAATGTACTTAAAATTTCAGGTAATATTGGGTTATTCTTCATTACAAAGAAGGGGGCATATTTTATGCAAAGCACAAAAGCAATCTCTAAGCCGTCAGCTACGGCAAAGACCGTCGCGCTGAGCGCGATGTTTGCCGCGCTGGTTACGGTGACGACTGCCTTTATCAAAATTCCGACTCCGCTTGGCTATGTTCACGCCGGAGATTCAATAGTTTATCTTGCCGCGTCGGTTCTTCCCGGACCGTTCGGTATAATCGCCTCGGCTGTCGGCGGAGCACTCGCGGACTTAGTATCGGGTTATCCGCACTGGGCAATTCCCACGGCGATCATCAAGGCACTGAACGTACTGCCGTTTGTACTGTGCAGAATCGCGCTTAAAAACAACAGCCGCTATAACAGAATCATCAACCTGCCGAACCTGCTGATGGTCATTCCGTCAACGCTGGTTACTCTGGGCGGTTATCTGCTCGCAAACGCCTTTTTCCACGGCTTTGCCGCCGCGTTTGCCGCTGTGATCCCGAACCTTTTGCAGGTTGCGGTTGCCGCTGTGCTGTACATCGCGCTCGGATTGTCGCTTGACGCTGTGCAGTTTAAGCAAAAGCTCTTTCCTAGATAATAGACTACAAATGCCGTCCGAATTTGGGCGGCATTATTTTTATGTTGATGTTTTTTGAATGTTGTGGTATAATTGAAAATGGTATTTTATGTGGAATAAGGTGTAGATATGAAAAGAACAAAAACCGTTGTAAAGGTGGGCACTTCAAGCCTCACCTACGAAAACGGAAAAATCAACTACCGCCGTATTGAGGCACTGTGCAAGACGATTTGCGACCTGCACAACAGCGGCGAGGATATTTTGCTTGTATCCTCGGGCGCGCTGGGAGTAGGAATGGGCAAGATGTGCCTTTCGCGACGCCCTACCGATATCAAGAAAAAGCAAGCTCTTGCCGCTTTGGGACAGTGCGAGCTGATGTTTATGTATGACAAGCTCTTTGGCGAGTACAACCACAACGTGGCGCAGATTCTTTTAACCTACGACGCGGTTGAAACTGAGAGCAAACGCCAAAATATCAACAACACAATCGACGAGCTGCTGAATATGGACATCATCCCGGTTATCAACGAGAACGACACCGTCGCGGTTGACGAGCTCGAGGGCAACAACTTCGGCGATAACGATATGCTCTCGGCGATTGTATCGAGGATTGTCGAAGCCGACAGACTTGTAATTCTTACCGACATCGACGGACTTTACGACTCGAATCCGCGCGAAAACCCCGACGCCAAGAAAATTAATGTAGTTGAAAAAATCAACAAGAGCATTATGGATATGGCGGCAGGCTCGGGCTCTAACAGAGGCACGGGCGGAATGGTAACAAAGCTGCAGGCAGCAGATTACGCCACAAAGTGCGGCATTGAGGTTCACGTAATAAACGGCTCAAATCCGGAAAACCTATACAAAGTTTTCGAGGGCGAAGCCCCGGGAACGGTGTTTAAAAAAGTTGAAAATTGAAAATTGAAAGTTGAAAATTGCAGAGCGATTGGAAAAGTTAAATTCGCTCCATATTAATTCATTCGGGAGCAAAACGCTTCGGGAACGCAAACCTATCTTCCCGACCGAAATTAAACTCTAAACTCTCAACTCTAAACTCTAAACAAAAAAAAGGAGAAAACCTATGACAACTCTTGAAATTATGGGCGCAAAGGCTAAGGAAGCCTCGCGCTTTCTGATGACCGTCGGCTCTAAAAAGGACGACGCGCTATTTGCGATTGCGAAGGCACTACGAGAGCACAGCGAAGAAATTATCAAGGCAAATTCCATAGACATAAAAAACGGCGAGGAAGCAGGACTTACCGTATCGCTTCTCGACCGCTTAAGACTTGACGAAGCCCGTATTGAGGGTATGGCAACAGGCGTTGAGCAGGTCGCTGCTCTCCCCGACCCCGTCGGCAGAGTTCTCGACGGCAGAACCCTTAAAAACGGTCTTAAAATTCAAAAGGTAAGCGTACCGATGGGCGTTATCGGAATTATCTACGAGGCTCGTCCCAACGTTACCTCCGACGCGGCGGCACTCTGCCTTAAGGCAGGCAACGCCGTTATCCTTCGCGGCGGCAAGGAGGCTATTAACTCAAACACCGCGATTATGGCGGTTATGCGCGAGGCTGTTAAGAATGTTGGCTTCCCCGAAGACTGCGTAGCTCTTGTAACTGACACTACACGCCAAAGCGCGACCGAGCTTATGCAGCTTTCAGAGTACCTCGATGTGCTCATTCCGCGCGGCGGAGCAGGACTTATCAAGAGCGTTGTCAACAACTCAAAGGTTCCCGTAATCGAGACCGGTGTGGGCAACTGCCACGTTTACGTTGACGACAGCGCGGACGTCAAGATGGCGGCTGACATTGTATTTAACGCAAAGACCTCGCGTCCCTCGGTTTGCAACGCGATTGAAACCGTGCTTGTTCATAAGGACATAGCCGAAAAGGCTCTGCCTGCGATTAAAGCGGAGCTCGACAAGATGAACGTTGAAATCCGCGGCTGCGAGAGAACAAAGCAAATCCTCGGCGACAGCATTATCCCCGCGACTGAGGACGACTACGAGAGAGAGTTCCTCGACTACATTCTCGCAGTTAAGGTTGTAGACAGCATTGACGACGCGATCGCGCACATTGCGAAGTACAGCTCCGGCCACAGCGAGAGCATTGTGACGAGCGACTACCGCAACGCCGATAAATTCACCTCATGCGTTGACTCGGCTGCGGTTTACGTTAACGCTTCAACGCGCTTTACCGACGGCGGCGAGTTCGGTCTGGGCGCGGAAATCGGAATTTCCACCCAAAAGCTCCACGCGAGAGGTCCTATGGGCTTAAACGAGCTGACCAGCAACAAGTACGTTATCCACGGCGACGGTCAAATCAGATAAGCAGGTACATCAGCGCGAGCAGAAGCGACGGATCGCTGTTTTCGTCGCTGAGCAAGAGGACAAGCGCGAGTATTACGCTCTTCTCCTTGTCCTTGAACAGCGTTTCTATCAGCCCCGGCTTTTCGGGCTTTGGATTCGATTTTATTTCTTTTTCGGAATTATCAACGTTTGGAAGCTCCGCCTTTTGTTCCTCTTTAACCTCGGGCTTAGGCTTGGGTTTTTCGGGCTCGCGGACAGTCTTGGCGCGCTCCTTTGCGGCTCGCGGACGGCTTATCTGCTGAGCGCGGCGGAACGCTTCCTCCTCAAATCCGGGCATAACACACCTGCTTTCCTGAACAATTAAAGATTAAATATACCGCTGTCCTTAATCAGCGGAATTATCCTTACAAGCCTCATAAGCCTCCGGGCACGGTCGAGCTTTTGCTGCTTTTCCTCGCTCAGAAACGGTCTGAGCGCGAGCAAAAGACGGCTTACGTCGTCGTCCTCGGAAAAGCCGCCCATCATCGGCGCGAACTTTGTTAACGCGCTCATCAGCTCGCCGTTTGTACCGCTCACCTGCGGTGCAGGCGCGACCGGCGGAGGGCTTGCCTGACTTGCGGGATTATCCCCGGATAATCCGAGCTGCGCGCCAAGGCTTTGAACCTGCTTAAGTGCCTCGGGATCGCTTAAAATTTTATTTATTTTATCCTGAATATCCGACATTTAGGCATCTCCTATTTATCGCTCAGCAGCTTCATAATCGCCTTAGCCTGGGGGGAATTTAATACCTGCTTTGTCTTTTCCGGATCCGACAGCACGGCGTTAAACTGCTTTGCTTCCTCGGTGTCCGCGTTTTTAAGCAGGCTCTGTACATCACCCTTTTGCGCGGCTGAGGCTATCTCGTTTGAAGAAACCCCGAGCTTTTTTGAAAGCTGAGATAAAAGATTATTTATATTTTCAGACACAAAAACCACCTCACGATATACTATGCAGCACAGTGCAAAATAGAACGGAGAATTTTATGCGTATTTTGGTTGTATCGGATTCCCACGGAGATTACCGCAGCTTAAAAAAGGCGATTGCCGCCCAGCCGGCTGCCGAAGTAATCGTTCACTGCGGCGACGGCGCGAATGAGGTTGAGTCGCTTAAAATCGACTTTCCCGAAAAGCAGATTATCGCCGTTCGCGGCAACTGCGATTGGTCGAGTATGCTGCCGCCTACCGAGGTAGCGGAGGTCGGCGGAAAACGGCTTTTCGTCACCCACGGACACCTTTATCAGGCAAAATTCACCATCTATAATATGATTTGCGCCGCGAGGGAGGAAAAGGCTGACATTCTACTCTACGGCCACACCCATTGCGCTCTGAACGAGTACGACGACGGGCTCTACATTATGAACCCCGGCTCGTGCCACGGCTACGGCGCGACCTACGGATACATCGACATCACCGAAAAGGGTGATATCGTAACCAACATTGTAACGATTAAATAACTATGAACACTGATTATAAGCCCGGCGGAAAAGCCTCGGGCATAATAAAAAATATAACCGAATCGGGCAGGCTTCCCCACGCCTTTATCATTGAGGGCGGCGGCGAGGAAGCGGCAGAGCTTGCAAAGTATCTTTCGGCTTTTGCGGTTTGCTCAGAACAGGACAAGCCCTGCGGACACTGCAAAAACTGCGTTAACGCTTTCGCCAAAACCCACGCGGATATAACCTACGTTTATCCCGAGAGCTCGAGCAAGAGCAAAACGCTTTCAATCGAAAGAATACGCGAGCTGATTAAAGACGCGTACATTATGCCGAACGACTCGGACTCGAAGGTGTATATCTTTGAAAACGCCGACAGCGTTTTTTCCGAGATAACACAAAACGCCTTCCTAAAGCTGCTTGAAGAACCGCCGAAGGGCGTGTACTTTATTCTGCTTTGCCAAAGCGCGAAGGGGCTGCTGCCCACAATAATCTCGCGCTGCTCGCTGATTAACCTCGGCGGCGAGTCAGAAATCAGCGAGGAAGCGCGAAAAGCCGCGGAGGAAATCGCGAACGGCATTATCTCGCTCAGCGAATACGACCTGCTTTTGGCACTGCGTTCGCTTGCGGACAAGTCGCTTGCCGACGATATTCTGCGAGCGGTAAAGCTGATTTTATTTGACGCGGCAGCGGTGCTGTCGGGTGCGAAGGCTAATTACAGCCCTGAGCTTGCAAAAAAGCTGTCGTCCCGCTTTACGCGAAAAAAGCTGCTCGATATGATAGAGCTCACGGACAGCTCAAAATATAAACTTAAACAAAACATCAACATAAATCTCCTGACAACACAGTTGTGCGGAGAATACAGGAGGATCTCATGGCAGAGGTAATCGGAGTAAGATTTAAAGAGGTTGGCAAGGTTTACTACTTTGACCCCATCGGCAACAAGCTGAACACCGGTGACAAGGTTATTGTAGAGACAGCGCGCGGACTTGAATGCGGCGAGGTTGCCACCCCCAACAAGACAATAGACGACAGCGAGCTTAACCATCCGCTTAAGCCGCTTATCAGAATCGCGACAGACGCCGACCTTAACAAGGTCGCCGAAAACAAGCTCAAAGAAAAAGAGGCGTTCAGAATCTGCGAGCAGAAAATCGCGAATCACAAGCTCGAGATGAAGCTGGTAAACGTCGAGTACACCTTTGACAACAACAAAATTATCTTTTACTTTACCGCCGACGGCAGGGTTGACTTCCGCGCGCTGGTAAAGGATTTGGCTTCGGTGTTCAGAACCAGAATCGAGCTAAGGCAAATCGGCGTCAGGGACGAGGCAAAAATGCTCGGCGGACTCGGCATTTGCGGCAGACCGTTCTGCTGCTGCGGCTTTATGGGCGAGTTCCAGCCGGTTTCTATCAAGATGGCAAAGGAGCAGGGGCTTTCGCTCTCCCCGACCAAAATTTCCGGAACCTGCGGAAGGCTTATGTGCTGCCTTAAGTACGAGCAGGAAGCCTACACCGACTTAATCAGGCGCACTCCGAAGGTGGGAGCTATAGTAAAGACTCCCGACGGCAGAGGCTTGGTTGTAGAAAACAACCTGATTGCGCGCACGGTTAAGGTAAAGCTCGACAATACCCCCGACGACGTCGCGCCGAAGCAGTTCCCGGTTAAGCAGTGCAGAATCATCAAGGACGGCTACATTAAGATTGACAAAAAAGAGATGGAAAAGCTGTCGGGCTTGGAATAAGCTGATGTTTCCAACATAAAATTTCACAAAACACTTGCATTTAAAAAATTATATGTTAAAATAAAAATATAATAATGAAGGAGGTTACGATCTATGGCATATGTTATTAACGATGAGTGCATTATGTGCGGTGCTTGTGCTGACGAGTGTCCCTGCAATGCTATCTCTGAGGGCGACGGTAAGTATGTAATCGACGCTGACACCTGCGCTGATTGCGGCGCTTGTGCAGAGGCTTGTCCCGTTGGTGCACCCCAGCAGGGCTAATCTGCCAAACAGATTGTACATAAACGTCAAAGAAGCGGCAAGGTTATTCCTTGCCGTTTTTATTTTTGCTTGCCAGTAACTTGCTAAAGTAGTATAATAAGCTATATAACCGATAAAGGACTTGCTATGAACAATATTCACCTTGAGCCTTTGGGGAACGGAGTTAAAATCTACGTTTCCGAAAGCTATCATTTTTCCACGGACACAATACTTTTGGCGGATTTTTCAAAGCCGAAGCCCGGCAAAAAATGCGCCGATTTGGGCACGGGCTGCGGTACAATTCCGCTGCTGTGGCTTAAAAACGACAAAAGCCTGAAAATTGACGCGGTTGAGCTTCAGCAAAACGCCTGCGAGCTCGCCGAAAAAAGCGTGGAGCTTAACGGCTTTGCCGATAATATGAAGATTATTAACGCCGATTTGCGCGAGTTAAACGGCATACTTCCGCTCGGCTGCTACGACCTTGTTGCGTGCAATCCGCCGTATAAGCTCGGCGGCTCGGGGATTAAAAATCCCGAGAGCGCGAAGCTGATTGCGCGTCACGAGAGTGAATGTACGCTCGACGACATCTGCCAAACCGCCTCAAAGCTATTGCAGTTCGGCGGCAGGTTCTGCGTTTGCCAACGCCCCGAAAGGCTGGCTGACGTTATGGAAGCTATGCGCAAATATGATATTGAGCCTAAACGGCTAAGGCTTGTTCAGCAGAGAAAAAGCAAACCGCCCAAGCTGTTTTTGCTCGAGGGCAGACGAGGCGGAAAACGCGGTTATCTCGACGTACTGCCCACGCTGTTTATTGAGGGCGAAAACGGAGACTTTTCAGACGAAATGATGAAAATTTACGGCGACTACAAATCGGAGGTGAGCAAAAAATGAGCGGAATTTTATATGTAACCGGCACGCCGATAGGCAATCTGTCCGACCTCTCCCCGAGGGCGGCTCAGACTCTTGAACAGGTAGACTTTATTGCCGCCGAGGACACGCGCGTAACGCTCAAGCTGCTCAACCACCTCGGGATAAAAAAGCCGATGATAAGCTACTACGAGCACAACAAGCGCGAGCGCGGAGAGATTATCTGCGCCAAAATTGAAGCAGGCGAAAACTGCGCGATTGTCACTGACGCCGGTATGCCTTGCATTTCCGACCCGGGCGAGGATTTGATTAAGCTGTGCGAGGAGCGCGGAATAAAAACCGTTGTTATCCCCGGTCCCAGCGCGGTAGTATCCGCCCTTGCGGTGTCGGGCCTGGAGACCGGCAGGTTTTGCTTTGAGGGCTTTTTGAGCGTCAACAAAAAAAGCCGCAACGAGCATTTGCAGAGCCTAAAAAACGAGCGCAGGACAATGATTTTTTACGAAGCTCCGCACAAGCTGCCCGCAACTTTACGCGATTTATACTCCGCCTTCGGCGACCGTAAATTAAGCATCGTGCGCGAGCTTACGAAAATTCACGAGGAAGTTATCCGCACAACAACCAAGTTCGCCGCCGAAAACTACGCCGACGGAAGCGTTAAGGGCGAGCTTGTGCTTGTGCTAGAGGGCGCGAAGGAGAGCGAAGCCGAGGAAAATTACACCCTTGAATACGCCGTGGAGCTTGCGAAAAAGCTGATTGAAAACGGCGAAAAGCCAACCGCCGCCGCCAAAAACGCCGCCGCAATGACCGGCTTTAAGAAAAACGAAATTTACAGGGAGCTGTTGTGATGACCTACGATTCGGCACTCGAAAAAATACATTCACTGCTGACCTTCGGCTCGCGCCCGGGGCTTGACAGGATGAGAGCTCTTTTGTCGGAGCTTAACAATCCGCAGGACAAGCTGAAATATATCCACGTCGCAGGCACAAACGGCAAGGGCTCTGTCTGCGCTATGCTGTCGTCGGCACTGGTCGAGGCAGGGTACAAAACCGGGCTGTTCATCTCGCCGTACATAACGGATTTCAGGGAGAGAATCCAGATAAACAATATACCGGTGAGTAAAGACGTGCTCACTAAAGCGGTTGAAAAAACCTTTCCCATCGTCGAGCACCTGCGTGAAAACGGCACGATAATCACCGAGTTTGAGTACGTAAACGCACTGCAGTTTTACATTCACGCAAACGAGGACTGCGACATCGTAGTGCTCGAAACAGGTATGGGCGGTCTGCTCGACTGTACAAATGTAATTAAGCCGCCGCTGTGCTCGGTAATCACGACAATAGGACTTGACCACACCGCGGTTTTGGGCGACACAATCGAAAAAATCGCCGAACAAAAATGCGGAATTATAAAGCGCGGTTCCCTTGCGGTGACGTCAAAGCAGGACAGCCGCGCGATGACCGTGATTGAACGCACCTCAAACAGCCTTGAGGTTCCGCTGATAAAAAGCGAGGAAGTAAATCCCCAAGTTATCTCGCAGTCGCTAAAGGGCAGCGAGCTGATATATAACGGCAAAAAAATCCTGCTGAAATTGTCGGGAAATCACCAGATTGAGAACGCAAAAACCGCCTTGGCGGCTATTGAAGTCCTAAACCAAGAGGGACTGATAAAGCTCAGCGACAGCGAAATAGCCGCCGGCTTCGGCAAGGCGGTAAACCCCGCAAGGCTTGAGCTTCTGAGCGAAAGTCCGGTTGTGCTGCTCGACGGCGCGCACAACCCAAACGGAATAGAAGCACTTAAAAACGCTGTAAAAACCTTCCTGCCCGATAAAAAAATAATCTGCGTTACCGGAATGCTCGCGGACAAGGACATTGACAGCTCGATTGAACTTTTAAACGGAGTTTTCACGAAGGTTTACACCGTGCCTGTCAACAACCCCAGAGCAATCTCCGCCGAGGAGCTCGCGGAAAAATTCAGCTCTGCCTGTGCAGATACAAAGAGCTTTAGCACACCCCAAGCCGCGTTTGATACGGCGTTTTCTGAGGCAAAGGAGAACGGCAGTGCGGTGCTTATCTGCGGCTCGCTGTACCTTGCCGGGGAAATCCGTCCGTACATAATCGAAAAAATAAAACAACCGACAGAATAAAACAAACTTTTCACGCTATACTAACTATTATAAGTATAGCGTTATTTTTTTGAAAAGGAATGTTAAAATGCTTAAAACGGAGTTTAACAACAACACCCTGACGGTGTACCTTGACGGCGAGATTGACCACGATTCCGCATGCAAAATCCGTCAGAGAATTGACTGCTCGGCACGCTCGCTCTGCCCAAGGCTTTTGTGTATGAATTTTGAGAAGGTCAGCTTTATGGACTCGTCGGGAGTAGGGCTTGTGATGGGGCGGTACAGGCAGATGAAGCTGCTGGGCGGCAGCCTGAGAGTAACAAACGTGCCCGACAGAATTTACCGAATTTTTGCGATGTCGGGACTTGAAGAACTGGGGGTGCTAAGATGAAAACAGTCAACCAAATGAGGCTCAGCTTTCCGTCAAAGAGCCGAAACGAAGCGTTCGCGAGGGGCGCGGTGTCGGCGTTTATAACCGCGCTCGACCCCACCGTAAGCGAGCTTAACGACCTTAAAACCGCAGTGTCCGAGGCGGTGACAAACTGCATTGTCCACGGCTACAGACGAAAAAACGGCACAATTTACATATACGCGTCCGTCCGCGAGGACAACACAGTCACCGTAAAAATCCGCGACAAGGGCGTGGGGATTGAGGATATTGAGCAGGCTATGCAGCCGCTTTTCACGACCTCGCCCGAGGAAGAACGCGCAGGGCTGGGCTTTGCGGTAATGCAGAGCTTTTGCGACAAAGTAAGGGTAAAGTCCGCGCCCGGCAAGGGCACGACCGTAACCCTGATTAAAAAAATCGGCGCGGATGAATAAGGACGAATTTGCCAAAAGCCACCTCGGGCTTGTGCGTTCATTGTGCAACCGTTTTGCCGGCAAGGGCATTGAGTACGACGAGCTGTACTCGGCCGGCTGTCTGGGGCTTGCCAAGGCGATTAACAACTTTGACGACAGCCGCGGTTTGCAGTTTTCGACCTACGCCTTCCCTGTAATTATGGGTGAGCTAAAACGTCTGTTCCGCGACGGCGGAGCGGTGAAGGTAAGCCGCTCGCTAAAGGAGCTGTCGCTGAAAATAAACAAGCTAAACAACGAAAGCAAGCTGAAAAACGGCAGTGAGCTGAGCATAGCGGAGCTTGCCGAAAAGCTCGGCGTAACCCCCGAAAAAATCGCCGAGGCGGTGTGCAGCGCGCAGCCTACGGTGTCGATTAATTCCGAGGATGAAAACTCCGCCGCGCCTGAGATTCCTTCGCCCGACATTCAGTACGAAATCACCGAACGGCTCAGCCTTGCCGCGGCGATTGAAGGCCTTGAGGAAAACGACAAAAAAATAATCAACCTGCGCTACTACAAGAGTAAAACGCAGGTTGAAACCGCAAAAATATTGAATATGACTCAGGTGCAAATCAGCCGCAGGGAGAAGAAAATCCTTTCCCTTATCAGGCAAAAAATGAGTTCTTAAACTAATTTCCAGTAAAACACTTTAAAACAGATGTCAGCGGAAAATTTTGCAGAACAAGGCGGAGGACACAGGAATCCTGACGGATTCCGAGGACGACAACGCTGTTATGCGGAATTTTACGCGACAGATGTTAAAGGGTTTTATTGGATATTAGTTTTTAATTCATAAATTCGAGCACCTTGTTCATAAATGCTTTATCGAGCTTCATCGCCTTTTGGGCGTCAATTCCGCCGTAAAAATCGTCCAGCACCTTTTGCGGAATTTCGCCTCCGTAAACCCTGTTCATATCATTGAGCTCGCTTTGCAAATCCGCCATATACTTCGCGGATTCAGCACTGAGCCACATATTTACGTGACCGTCACGGTAGGCTTCGCTGACCTTATAAAAGCTCGCGTTTGAGTTCGTAATATCGTGTTCGCGCGAATAAATGCTCAGGTTGTACGGAATTGTGCTGTCGTTGCCGCCGTAGCAAATCAGAATCGGCTTGTCAGTGGAATTTACCGACTCGACTGCCGTGTCGTCAGCGTCGTCGCCGAAGGTAAAGCGGTTTTGCAGGTACAAAAACGGATACTGAATATCCGCCAAAATTCCCACATAGTCCTTTGCCTTATCGTGCATTGTCTGCACCGGTGAATTGAATCCCGACAGGCTTACCGCACCCTTTACGTCCGCCTCGTCAAGCACGGAGGCCACGGCGTATCCGCCCAGACTGTGACCGTAAAGATAAACAGGCAGGCTTGCGGTCTCTTTGTTATCCCCGGCGTACCTAATTGCCGACAAAAGGTCGCGCTTTGACTGCTGCAGCCCCACAGTGCTTCCGCCCTCGCTTTTGCAAACTCCGGTTGCGTCATAGGCGAGCACCATATAGCCGTTGTCGGCAAAAAACTTGATTTCCGCGAGGTGCCGGTCGCTGCTGCTGTTCATTCCCGGAGCGATAATCACAAGCCCCTTCGGACTTTTCACTGAATATAGATAGCCGCTGAGCTTGTTTTCGCCCGAATTAAAACTGACTTCCTTTCGGCTGACATTCACACCCGAAAGCGAATAGGATATTTCAACATAGTTGTCGAGCGAATCTACGCGGTGAAAAAGCACGCCGAAAATGACCACGGAGGCTATCATCGACAGCGCGGTGAATACAAAGATAATCAGAAGGAAAAAGCCGATCACCCTCTTTGGCGTAATATGTAGCTTTTTATTTTTCACGGCTTTCACCTCTATTATTCCTCAAAATTGAATGATTAATCACTGAAAAGAAAAAAGAGAACGGTTCGCTCTCTTTTCTTTTTATTTGTTCAAATCTTTTAAAAACTCAATTATGGTGTTATCGTACTTTTCGGGCGCGTTAACCCTAACGCGCGAATGTCTGCCCTTTTCAAACCAAACAATGCGCTTGTTCGGGGACTTGCACTTTTCATACAGCTTTTCCGCCTGGTCGGGCGTGGAGTAGGTGTCCTGTTTGCTGTGAATAAAAAGTATCGGTTTTTTCAGCCTGTCAATACGGTTAATCGGGCCGTCGGAGGTGACGTTCGCGTGAGAAAAAATCCGCATATACATAAACACCAGCCACGAGAAAATCACCTTTGGGCGGTGATCCTCAATCATATGATTCTTAAACGACTCGGCAAAGTTTACATACATTCCGTCGGCGCACATTCCCTCGATGTAATCGGGGCAGTTTTCGTCGCAAAGCGCGAACAAAGCGACAGACGAGCCTATGCAGATTCCGTGCAAAAATACAGCCTTGTTGCTAAGCTCCTCTACAAGCAAACGGCTCCAGCACTGCATATCGGCGTACTCGCGGTAACCCAAACAGCAGAAAATTCCGTCGGAATAACCGTGCGCGCGGTTATCGACCACAAGCACGTTGTAGCCTGCCTTGCGGTACGGCTCGGCAAAGTAGTAGGAGTATTTAAGCGACTCCATTCTGCCGGCGATTATTATAGCCGCTTTTTCGCCGCCGAAGTCAAAATACTCGCCGACAAGGCGGTATTTTCCGCTTTTAACCTCGACCTCGCGCTTATAATCCGAGTACAGCTCGCCCCATTCCAGGCCCTCATAGTACATTCCGGCGTATTCGTCGTCGTTTTCGGGGAGCAAAACATCTCTTCCCCACTTCTTTTTTGAGGTTCTGACCAACAGAACCGTGTAAATAACACCCGCAAGCAAAATCTCCGGAATTACAAAGCCGAAGAGTATCACCAGCACGGCAACCAAAATCCAAGTATTCATATTATCACTTAACAAAAATTATTACTTAACAAAGTCCGATTATCAGGCGGTAGTGCTTTTGTCCGCCGTCGATAAACTCAACGTCGAGCAGGGGAAATTCCTCCTCAAGCCTGTCGCGCAGCCGGTCTGTCTGTTCCTCGGTAACGCCTTCGCCGCAGAAAACAACGCAGGTTTCCTTATCGTCAATACCGGGCACCAGCTTCATACCGTCGATTATACCCGAGCACCAGTCTGTTGACACGCAGACAAGCTCGCCGCCCAGCAAAACTATGTCCTCGCCCGCGCGGCAGGTAAGCTCATGGTAGGTGTAGTCGCGCGTAGCGGTGGTCTCAACCAAGGTAGCAACGTCCTGCAAGCCGCTTTTCATAGAGCTTATGCGGTATTCGGGCTTGTCGTCGGGCACGTCCATGGCAATCGCGAAGTAGCCCTCGGCAACGCTTTTTGTCGGCAAAATTGTAACGTTCTTTTTGCCGCTGATTTCAAGTGCCTGTCCGGCAGCCAAAATCACATTTTTGTTGTTCGGCATAACCACAATGTTATCGGCATCAATAAGCTCAAACGCCTCAATAAACTCCTGAGCCGACGCGTTCATTGTGTCACCGCAGTTGATAACAACGTCCGTTCCGAGCTGTTCAAACAGGGTTTTAAGTCCCTCGCCGTTGACAACCGACACCATCGCCAGCTGCTTGTGCGGCAGCTTTTTAGGCTCGATTTTTTTCTTTAGCACCTCGTTGTGCTGAAGCTGCATATTATCCATCTTAAAGGTCAAAAACTCGCCGTATTCCTGGCTGAGCGCGATGACCTTGGCAGGCTTTAAGGTGTGAATATGAACCTTTACTCGGCTGCCGTCTTGAACCGCCACAAGCGAGTTGCCGTAAACTCCGATTTCCTCAATAAAGGTGTTCAGCTTAAAGTGCCCGGAGTAATTTTTGTCATTTAAAAGCTGCAAAATAAACTCCATACAGTAGCCGTCAATAAAGTCGGAATTTTCGTTAAAAAGCGAAAAATCAATTTCCTTTTCAGGCGCGGGAGCGGTTTGCTCTCTGGTGATTTTCTTTTCATTTATCCGGTACACGTCGCCGTAAAGGTACTTTAACATTCCCTCAAAGATATAGATAAAGCCCTGACCGCCGCTGTCGATAACCCCTGCTTCCTTGAGCACGTCGAGCATTTCGGGGGTGTATGAGAGCGTCTTTTTCATCTCGGCAATATACATAGCGAGGATTTCCTCGATGGATGAGTTCCTTGTAATCTGTCCTCTGATATGCTCAATGCCCTCTCTGGCTACCGTCAGCATTGTGCCCTCAACCGGCTTTACAACAGCGTCATAGGCGGTGCGGTAGCCCCTGATAAGCGCGTTACGAAGCTCTCCGGGGCCTGCAAAGGCACAGCGCGCGAGCTCGGTGTACATACCCTTAAAAAACTGCGATAAAATTACGCCTGAGTTACCCCTCGCGCCCAGCAGCATTCCCTCGCTGAGGGTTTTTGCGTACAGACCGATTGCGGCGTTTGTTTTGGCATATTTAATACCTTTGCCGAGGGTCAGGCACATATTCGTTCCCGTGTCGCCGTCCGGCACGGGAAAAACATTGAGTTTGTTAACCTCGGATTCGTGTTTGCTGAGGTTTTGAAGTCCGTTTTTGAGCATATTCTCAAACTGAACTCCGTTTATTTTTTTATTCCTCATAAAATCATTTCCTTAAAAATTGCGCGGAATTATCTTAAAGGTTATCCCTGTGCGTCAATCAATTTTTGAACGAGGGCTTTTTCGGTTTCGAGCCCCTTTGAAATCGGCTTGCCTACATAGTAAGCCGCCATAAGTCCGGGGCCTACGTTAACGCCGCAGAAGGGATATACGTCGACGATAATAACGTCCTTGGGCTTGAAGCGTTCGATTATCATATCCCTGTACTTTTCGGCAGGGGCAAGGCGGTTTGTCTGAGCGATAAAGATTGTCTGCTCGGACGGATTTTCGATTGTATTTTCAATGTAATCGAGCAGCACGGCGTACGCCTTTTTCGCGCCCTTAACCTTGCCGATTACGGTTGTAAGTCCGTTGTAGTCAAATTCGCCGATAGGCTTGATTCCTGCGAGCTTGCCGAAGAACGCCTTTGAGTGGGTAAGTCTGCCCTTTTTGGCTACAAAGCTGAGGTCGTCGAGCCAGCCGCACTGGTGAACGCGGTTTTTGTTTTCCTCAATATACGCCGCGGCTTCCTCTGCGGAATGTCCGTTTTCTCT
>CAMNHG010000004.1 GCA_946539105.1 uncultured Clostridia bacterium
TGAGTTTATCCGCAAGTCCTTCAAATGCCATAAGAACTCCTTATTCCTTTAATCCAAGCGCGTCTGCCTTAATGCTGCGCGCAAGGTGTTTGATGTTTTGATTGTCTGTTTCCCGGTCGATTTTTTCGGCGGCAGTGCAAATTTTGTCAAGCCCCTGTTCAAGCTGTCTAAAGCGTTTAAGCATGCCCAGCTTTTGTTCAAGCTCAAAAAGGCTTTGTTCGCAGCGTTTTATTCTGTCGCGCACGCCCTGGCGTGTAATGCCGGTTTGAGCGGCAATCTCCGAGAGCGATAAATCCTCGTTGTAGTAGAGGTCTACCATCTGCGCGGCCTCGGGCTTGAGCAGCCCGCCGTAAAAATCAAGCAGCAGAGAAATTTCAATGTTCTTCTCCATTTCCATAGCTCCTTGCTATGAGTGTGTAAAGCAAAAATCTTTACACCTCTGGTATTATATACTACATCTTTACTTTTGTCAAGTAAAACCTTGTATTTTTGCCGAATTTATTCTTTTTGCAAAAAGCACGCGGCGAAAAATATCAGAAATTATTGACCATAAATGACTTTTAAGATAATCTAATTACTATTTGCACAAGCTTGTATTATCCAATATTATAATAATATCACGAAAGTGTACAAACCGCACAAAAATATGCCTGCCTTTTTGTGATTAAATACAAAAATTAAAAAAATAGTTAGAAATCATATTTTTTAAAAGCCTTTGCAGAATTTTTGTGTTATAATAACTATAAATATGGCAATTAGGAGAATGATCTTACGGAACAAGTAATAAGCATTGACAGAATGGAGAATGTTGCTCAGCTTTTCGGCAGCTTCGATCAGAACATCAAGCTGATCGAGCGCGAGTTCGGCGTAAAAATCACCTGCCGCGACAGCGAGCTTAAAATTGACGGCGATATCGAGAGCGTCTCAAAGGCGAGCACGGTTATCGAGAGCCTTCTGCAGTTTATTAACCGCGGCGAGGCACTGTCCGAGCAAAATATCCGTTACTGTATCTCCCTTGTCAACGAGGGGTCGGAGGAAAAAATTGAACAGCTCGCGGGCGACTGCGTCTGCATTACCGCCAAGGGCAAGCCGATAAAGCCAAAGACAATCGGTCAGAAGCGTTACTGCAATATGATAGCCAAAAACACAGTCACAATCGGTGTTGGTCCTGCCGGTACGGGAAAAACCTACCTTGCCGTGGCTATGGCGGTTACGGCATTCAGAAGCAAGCAGGTAAACAGAATTATCCTTACCCGTCCTGCTGTTGAAGCCGGAGAAAAGCTCGGCTTTCTGCCCGGAGATTTGCAGAGCAAGGTCGATCCGTACTTACGACCGCTGTATGACGCGCTGTTTGATATGCTTGGAGCGGAAACCTACCAAAAGTACGTTGAGCGCGGAAACATCGAGGTTGCACCGCTTGCGTATATGAGGGGAAGAACGCTTGACGACAGCTTTATTATCCTCGATGAAGCCCAGAACACCACCGGCGAGCAAATGAAGATGTTTTTAACAAGGCTGGGCTTCAACTCGAAAATGGTTATTACAGGCGATATCACGCAGATTGACCTTCCCAGAGGCGCGAAAAGCGGACTGAAGGACTGCGTAAAGATTCTCAAAAACATTGAAGGCATAGGCCACTGCACATTTGACGCAAAGGACGTTGTCCGCCACAAGCTGGTTCAGGACATTATTAAGGCTTACGCAAAATATGAAAGCAAAGCAAAATCGTAAGAAAAAACCGTGATATAAGAATTAAGAAAGAGAAGGTGGTTAATTTGGCAGACAAAATTAAAGTAATTATTACTAACAACCAAAAAACCGTAAAAATTCCTACGGGAATCAGAATGCTTGTCCGCCGCTGCTGCAACGCGGTATTAAAGCTCGAAAACTTTGAAGGTCCCGCGGAAATCAGCGTAACATTTACCGATAACGCCGGCATTAAGGAGCTTAACAAGCAGTACCGCGATAAGGATATAGAAACCGACGTTCTGTCTTTCCCGATGGGTGAAAACGGCGTTTACGATACCGATATGGAGACCGGCGCGAAGATTTTGGGCGACGTTGTAATCTCGATTGAAAAGGCGAGAGATCAGGCTGAACTCTACGGTCATTCGCTGCAGAGAGAAGTTGGCTATCTTACCGCTCACAGCGTTCTCCACCTGCTGGGCTACGACCATATGGAAAAGCTCGAAAAGGTAAGAATGAGAGAAAAGGAAGAGCTTGTTATGGAGCAGCTGGGACTTCCGGCTTCGTCAAGCTACATTGTTGCGGATTACGAATAATGAAAAAGCAGCTTAACAGCTTTGGCTGCGCAATAAAGGGATTTTTCAGCGCAGTGTGCAGTGAAGGGCACCTGCGCTTTCACCTTGTCGCGGCGGTGTATGTGTTGATTTTTGCTTCGTTCTATAACTTTACTGCGGCGCAGAGGGCGGTTTTGATTATATTAATCGCGCTTGTTATTTCCGCGGAGCTTGTTAATACGGCGATTGAAAACACCTGCGACGCTATTACCGAGGAGAAAAACGCGCATATACGCCGCGCGAAGGATATGGCGGCAGGAGCGGTGCTGGTGCTGTCAGCGGCGGCAGCCGCCGTAGCGGTAATATTCTTTTGGAATTTGGAAGTCATAAGGAATATTTTTTCGTACTTCTCGCAAAATATACCGATGTTGATACTTTTGATTGTATCTGCGGTTGTGTCTGTGCTTTTTATTGCGATAAGCCCAAGTAAAATAATTAATAAATTCAAAAAAGACTGAGAGCATTTTTGCCTTTTACGGCGGAAATGCTTTTATTTTTTGACACAATGTGTTATACTGTAAATTGGAATATTTTATTAAATTATAAAGAGGTAACTATGAATACTAATGATAAATCGGCGTTTGTCGCCATAGTCGGCAAACCGAATGTCGGCAAAAGCTCAATACTCAACAGGCTTATGGGGCAGAAAATCGCGATTGTATCCTCAAAGCCCCAGACCACGCGCAACCGCATTACGGGCGTGCTGACCAAGGGCGAGTACCAGATTGTTTTCTTCGACACTCCCGGTATGCACAAGCCAAAGAACACCCTCGGCAAGTATATGGTTCGTTCGGTAAACGAGAGCGTCGGCGGAGTTGACTGCTGTATGCTCGTGGTTGAGGCAGGCAAAGAACCGTCGCCTGCGGATTTGAGCCTGATTGAAAAATTCAAGGTAATGGAGATGCCGGCGATTCTCGCGATAAACAAGATTGATATGCTAAAGGAAAAGGATGTGCTGATGAAGCAAATTCTGACCTACTCAAATCTTTACGATTTTGAGGCGGTCGTACCTGTCAGCGCGCAGGACGGCAGCGGAATTGACGAGCTGTTCGAGGAGCTAAAAAAGCAGGCTTCCGAGGGCGGACATTTCTTCGATGACGACACCCTCACCGACCAGCCCGAACGCGTAATCGTCGCCGAGATTATAAGGGAAAAAATCCTGCGCCTCTGCGACAAGGAAATCCCCCACGGCACGGCGGTTTTGATTGAGAAGATGAAAACCCGCGACAACGGAATTATGGATATCGACGCGACGATTTTCTGCGAGCGCGAAACCCACAAGCGCATAATAATCGGCAAAAACGGCGCGATGCTCAAAAAAATCAGCACCTACGCGCGTCAGGACATCGAGAGATTTTTCGATTGCAAGGTATTTTTGCAGACCTGGATAAAGGTCAAGGAGGATTGGCGCAACCGCGCGCAGTTGGTGCAGAATTTCGGTTACGACGAACGCAATTTTGATTGATGAAATCAGGAAAAATATTCATTAAATAATCAATTCAAAAATCAAAACACTATTTTGGGAGGTGTTTTGATGGATGAATGGTATATGTGGCAGGTGTTTTTTCAGACGGGCAGCGTGCTCGACTACATCCGCTACAAAAGTATTCAAAGCTCAAAGGACTTGGGTGCAGACACCGTGAGAAGGGAGATTACCGATGAAGTTCCAGACGGACGGACTGATTATCAAAGAACAGAATATCGGTGAGCAGGACAAGTTGGTTTATGCCCTAACCAAATCCCACGGAGTTATCAAGGCGTTTGTGCGCGGCGCGAAGAATATTAAAAATCAAAAATGCGCGCCGTCGTCGCTGCTCTCATATTCCCGGCTCACCTTTTACAAAAGCCGGGAAAGCTACATAATCGGTGACGCGCGGATTTTGCGGATTTTTTCAAAGCTGCGCGGAGATGTTAAAAAGACCTGCCTGGCACAGTATTTTTGCGAGCTCGCGCTTACAATCTGTCCGCGCGAGCAGCCGGCGGAGAAGTTTTTGAGCCTAATGCTCAATTCGCTTTATTTAATCTCAGAGGGCAAGCGGAGTGAGCAGCTTGTAAAGCCCTGCTTTGAAATGCGCCTTGCCGCAATGGCAGGCTATATGCCCGACTTGGTGATGTGCCGCGAATGCGGAGTTTACGCTGCCGAGGAAATGTACTTTTCTCCGCGCACGGGTGAGATTGAGTGCGCTACCTGTCACGGAACACAGGCAGACGGAATGATAAAGCTCAGCGAGGCTGCTCTTACGGCTCTCAGACACACGGTGTATTCCGACGATGACAAGCTGTTTTCGTTCACCCTAAGCGACGAGGGGCTGAAAATGCTAAACGCCGCGTCGGAAAGCTACTTGCAGTACCGCTTTGAAAAAGAATTTAAAACCCTTAATTTTTACAAGGCTATTACATAGGAAAAGTTATGAACAGACATTATAAAACACTTGAACTCGATAAAATTTTACAGCGTTTATCCGACTTAACTGTGCTCGATTCCGCGCGTGAGGAAGCGTTGAAGCTCGAGCCTGTTTTCGAACTTGACAAGGTAAACAAGCGATTAAAGCAGACCGACGACGCGCTTATGCTCAGCGGAAGGTTCGGCTCGCCGTCCTTTGGCGGAGCGGTAAGCTGCGCGGGAAGTTTAAGGCGCGCTCAGGCAGGAGGCTGCCTTTCGACCTCGGAGCTGCTCAAAATCGCGCGGACTCTCCATGTTATCCGCACGGTAAAGGAGTGGCACTCAAAGTTCGCGTCTGTAGATAATTCGCTCGATATTTATTTCAGTGGACTTGTATCCAACAAGTTTTTAGAGGATAAAATCACAACCGCGATTATCAGCGAGGACGAAATTTCCGACAAGGCAAGCCCTGCGCTGTCGGATATCCGCAGAAAGATCCGCACTGCTTCATCAAAGGCGCGCGAGGTGCTCGATAAAATCATCCACAGCTCATCGTACGTAAAATATTTGCAGGAGGCTATCGTCACCCAACGCGACGGCAGATATGTTGTGCCTGTCCGCAGCGAGTGCAGGAACAACGTTCCGGGCTTGGTGCACGACACCTCGTCAAGCGGTCAGACCGTGTTTATTGAGCCGATGGGAGTTGTGCAGGCAAATAACGACATAAAGCTCTTAAAGGGCAAGGAGGAGGACGAAATTGAACGAATCCTCTTTGAGCTTTCCGTAAGCGCGGGCGATTACGCCGACGCGATTATAAGGAGCTACGACAACCTCTGCACGCTTAATTTAATCTTCGCCAAGGCGGAGCTTGCCTACAGAATGCGCGCCTCAATGCCGGTTATGAACGACCGCGGAAAAATCAATCTAAAGCAGGCGCGGCATCCTCTTATTGAAAAGGAAAAGGTCGTGCCGATTGACGTAAACCTCGGCAACGAGTTCGATACGCTCGTGATCACAGGCCCGAACACGGGCGGTAAAACCGTAACGCTAAAGACAATCGGACTTTTAACGCTGATGGCTATGTGCGGACTTTTGGTGTCGTGCGCCGACAACAGCGAGCTGAGCGTTTTCCGCAGGGTTCTTGTGGACATCGGCGACGAGCAGAGCATTGAGCAGTCGCTGTCCACCTTTTCGGCTCATATGACGAATATCGTTCAGATAATTAAGCTCGCGAACGCAGGCTCGCTTTGCCTGATAGACGAGCTCGGAGCAGGAACCGATCCTGTCGAGGGCGCGGCTTTGGCGATTGCGATTCTTGAAAAGCTCCGTTCAAAGGGAGCGAAAATCGCTTCAACCACCCACTACGCCGAGCTAAAGGAGTTCGCGCTCAGAACCGACGGCGTAGAAAACGGCTGCTGCGAGTTTGACGTAGCGACATTAAAGCCTACCTACCGTTTGCTCATCGGCGTGCCCGGAAAGAGCAACGCGTTCGCAATTTCGCGCAGACTCGGCTTGGGTGAGGACGTTGTAGAACGCGCAAACGAGCTTGTGTCCACCGAGAGCAGACAGTTCGAGGACGTGGTTGAAAAGCTCGAAAAACGGCGTCAGGGGCTTGAAAAACAGCTTGAAAACGCCAACCGCCTCACAGCAAAGGCAAATACCGAAAAGCAAAAGGCTGAAAATGAGCTCAGAAAGGCAAAGCTCGACGCCGAGCGCGAGATTGAACGCGCCAAGCAGGAGGCTCAGCGTATTGTGTCAAGCACACGCGCAAGGGCGGACGCGCTTGTTGAGGAGCTTGAAAAGGCGCGCAGGGAAAAGGAGCTTTCCGCCGATCAGCGTTCAAAGCTCAGGCGTGAAATCAACCAAATGGAAGCCGGGGCAGACCCGATTAAGCTCAAAAATATTCCCGATGAAGAGTACAAGCTGCCGCGTCCGCTTAAGGTCGGCGACGAGGTGCTGATTTACGATATCGACAAAAACGCGACGGTTCTCGCGCCGCCGAACAAGGACGGAGTTGTGCTTGTTCAGGCAGGAATAATCAAGACGAGGGTTGACATCAAAAACCTCCGCCTGCTAAAGTCAAAGGTAAAGCCGCCCGCGGCAAAGCTGACGACTACGCGCAGTATGCCCAGCCGCATGGACGCGCGTCCCGAAACCGAGGTTGACGTTCGCGGACTGACGGCTTTTGAGGCAACCGGGGTGGTTGACAAGGCGATTGACAACGCCGTGCTGTCGGGAATTAACAAGCTGACAATCATCCACGGCAAGGGCACAGGCGTGCTCAGACGCGAGATTAACAGATTTTTGCGCTCAAACAAAGCTGTAAAATCCCAACGCCTCGGAACCTTCGGCGAGGGAGAAGACGGAGTTACAATCGTTGAATTAAAATAATTCCATAAAAGAAAAAAGCTAAGGATATATTATGAAAAAACAATTTTTGGAAACAGGCAGAATTGTAGGCACACACGGAATCAAGGGCGAGGTAAGAATTGAGCCGTGGTGCGATTCACCCCGGTTTTTATGCGCATTTAAAAAACTCTACCTCGATGAAAAGGGAGAAACCTTTTTTGAGGTAAAATCACGTCCGCATAAAAACATCGTCCTCGCGAAAATCAAGGGTGTAGAGACCATCGACCAAGCCGAAAAACTTCGCGGAAAAATCGTCTACATCAACCGCGATGACATCACCCTCGGCGAGGGCGTTGAGTTTGTGCAGGATTTAATCGGCGCGAGGGTGATTGACGCGGACACCGATAAAGAATACGGAACCCTCACCGACGTGCTTCGCACAGGCGCGAACGACGTGTACGAGATTACCGGCACCGACGGCAAAAAGTACCTTGCTCCCGTCATTGATGACGTTATCATCGAAAAGAACACTGACGAGGGATATGTGCTTATCCGCCCGATGAAAGGAATTTTTGACGATGAGGATTGATATTATCACGCTCTTTCCCGAAATGTTCGAGCCCGTTTTTAACGACAGCATTATCGGCAGGGCGCAAAAAAGCGGAGAAATCAGCATCCACACTCACCAGCTCCGCGACTTTGCCTTTGACAAGCACAGACGCGTTGACGACACGCCCTACGGCGGCGGTATGGGTATGCTGATGAAGGCTGAGCCAATCGCACTCTGCTTTGAGGAAATTTGCCGTCAGACAAGCGAACGTCCGCACTTTGTGTATATGTCGCCGCAGGGAAAAACGCTCAACCAGCAAAGACTAAAGGAGCTTGCGGATATTGAAAATATATGCGTGCTCTGCGGTCACTATGAGGGCGTTGACCAACGCCTGCTCGACAGCTTTATTGACGAGGAAATTTCTATCGGCGATTACGTGCTCACGGGCGGAGAAATCCCGGCAATGGTGTTCTGCGACGCACTGTGCAGAATGGTGCCGGGTGTGCTTACAAACAACGAATGCTTTACCGAGGAGAGCCACTACAACGGCCTGCTCGAATACCCTCAGTACACAAAGCCCTCCGAATGGCGCGAAATTGAAGTTCCCGAGGTTCTTCTCAGCGGCCATCACGCAAATATTGAAAAGTGGAGAAAAGAAAAAAGCCTTGAAGTTACCGCAAAAAAACGTCCCGATTTGCTTAAAAACAAGGACTTGCTTTAACGCGTTAAAATACCGCCTTTTGTAATACTTTAACAAAAATGCAGGGTTATCTTGCTATATGTTGATTTAATACTGTTTATTATTACATAATTTGTTGTAAAAATGCACAATAAACGCACCCGATTTTCTACATCGGGTGAATATTAATACGAAATTAATTTAATCATATTGACCTTGCAAAAGTTTTTGATTATAATATGTAATAATCGAGGCATAAATAAGGATAATTAAGTTATCGATATTAACTTTGAAGAGAAGAGGGTATCAATTATGTACGTTAAGGAAGTATTGGTTCAAAACAAGGCAGGCTTACATGCACGTCCCGCAACTTTCTTTATTCAGAAGGCAAATGAGTACAAGGCTACTATCTGGGTAGAAAAAGAGGAACGCCGTGTAAATGCCAAGAGCCTTTTGGGCGTTCTTTCGCTCGGCATCATCGGCGGTACAACAATTAAGATTATCGCTGACGGTTCTGACGAGACCGAGGCTGTTGAAGGACTTGCGGAGCTTGTAGAGTCTGGCTTTGCAGAGTGATTTTGTATTGAACTTTTAGCATTAAGGGCGGATTGTATCCGCCCTGTTTTTTCTGTTATAAAGAATTTGTGTAAAGGCAGGTGATAATATGAACCCGAAAATGAGTCAGCTCAGGAAAAAGGCAATGGCATTGCCGCTGCTTCCCGGAGTGTATATTATGCACGGCAAGGGCGGAGAGATTATCTATATCGGCAAGGCGAAGGCACTTAAAAACCGCGTCAGCCAGTACTTCGGCTCACAAAATAACCACCCCGAAAAGGTGCGCCGTATGGTCGATAATGTTGACGATTTCGAGTACATTATCACCGACAGCGAGTTTGAAGCACTTATTTTGGAGTGCAGTCTTATCAAACAGCACACGCCTAAGTACAATATTCTTTTAAAGGACGACAAGGGCTACAGCTATATCCGAGTGGGCGAGGGCGATTGGGGAAAAATCTCCTACGTTCTGCAAAAATCCGACGACGGAGCGCAGTATATCGGCCCTTATAAAAGCAGTTATTATGTAAAAAGCGCGGTTGAGGAGGCTAATAAAATCTTTATGCTGCCGACCTGCAACCGCAAATTTCCGCAGGACTTCCGCAAGGCAAGGCCGTGCCTGAACTATCACATCAAGCAGTGTATGGCACCGTGTACCGGCAGGGTTAAAAAATCCGATTACCGCGAGGCAGTAAACCAGGCACTTGATTTTTTGAAGGGCGGATCGTCAAATTCTGTTAAGCTGCTGACCGAGCAGATGGAGCAGGCGGCGGAGAATCTTGAATTTGAGCGCGCGGCTAAAATCCGCGACAGAATAGCCGCGGTAAAAAAGATGGGCGACAAGCAGAAGGTTGTAGCCAACAAGGTGCTTGACGAGGACGTTATTGCGGGCTTTTCTAACGACGGAAAAATTTGCTTTCAGGTGTTCCGCTTTGAGGGCGGAAGGCTGTTTGACCGCGAGAGCTTTATCTTTGAGAGCGGCGACGAAGCCGCCGACCTTGAGGAGTTTTTGCTGCGCTATTATACCTTAAGGCGCGACGTTCCGAAAAATATAGCTCTGTATAAGGAATATGACGGAATTGAGGATTTGTCGCGCTGGCTAAGCGAAAAACGCGGAAACAAAGTGAACATCACCGTGCCTCAGCGCGGAGAACAGGCTCAGCTTGTAACGATGTGCCGCTCAAACGCCGCGGAGGCACTCGCCCAGCAAAAGGGCGCGACGGTTCGTGAGTACAGCGTGCTTGAGGAGCTCAGACAGCTTTTGGGGCTTGAAAATATCCCCGAATATATCGAGTCATACGATATTTCGAACCTAGCCGGAACTGAAAACGTAGCCGGAATGATTGTGTATAAAAACGGCAGACCGCTGAAATCCGCTTACCGCAAGTTCAAAATCAAGGGCTTTGAGGGACAGGATGACTACGCTTCAATGGCGGAGGTTCTGCAAAGACGTTTTGATGAATACTACAATGCCGAGGACAGCGATGAGGGCTTTGGCAAGCTGCCCGATTTAATTCTGCTCGACGGCGGCAAGGGACAGGTCGCCGCGGTCAGGGAAGTTTTTGACAGAATGAATATTTCCGTGCCGCTTTTCGGTATGGTCAAGGACGACAAGCACCGCACCCGCGCCGTAACAGGCGAGGGCGGAGAAATTGCAATCAGCTCGCGCAGACAGGTGTTTACATTTCTCAGCAAAATGCAGGACGAGGTTCACCGCTTTGCAATCGGCTATCACCACGCGCGCCGAAAAAAGAATACATTTAAAAGCTCGCTGACCCAAATTGACGGCGTTGGAGAGGTCAGGGCAAAGGCACTTCTAAAATATTTCAGGACGATTGACAATATTTCAAAGGCGGATTTGGAGGAGCTGGAGCAGGCTCCGAAGATGACAAAGGACAGTGCCCTTGCGGTTTACAGATACTTTAATCCCGGGGACGAAAAATAAAAAATTAAATTTAAAAAATCATATTGTAATATGTTGTTTTGTGTGATATAATTAATGAGTTGACGAAAATGTTAACAAAAAGGACGTTTTTATGCGAGTAATTACTGGTACTGCAAAAGGCAGACGGCTTCAAACCCTTGAGGGCGAGGATGTACGTCCCACCACCGACAGAATTAAAGAGGCGGTTTTTTCTATTATTCAGTTCGAGACCGAGGGCAGAGCTTTTTTGGATTTGTTCGCGGGCTCGGGACAAATGGGTATTGAGGCACTCAGCCGCGGAGCTGAGTCGGCGTATTTTGTCGACAATTCCAAAAAATCCATAACGACCGTAAAGCAAAATCTAAAAACCACTCATTTTGAGGACAGGGCAAAGGTTTTTCAGATGGACTACCGCAGCTTTTTGTCGGCTAACAGCAAGAGCTTTGACATCGCTTTTCTCGATCCTCCGTACAAAACCGGAGTTCTTCAGGAAAGCATGGAGCTTGTCGCAAACGCTGTTAAGGACACGGGCGTTATTATTGCCGAAAATCCGCTTGATGAAGAAATTTTATCACAATACGGCGATTTTGTACTTGACAGACAGTATCGCTATGGTAAAATAAAAATAACTACTTTCAGAAATAAGGATTTTTGTAATGAATAAAACCGTAATTTGCCCCGGCAGCTTCGACCCGGTAACTCTCGGTCATCTTGATATTATCAAAAGGGCGTCAAAGATGTTCGGCAAGGTATATATAGCAGTCCTTGTCAATTCGTCCAAAACTCCGAGCTTTTCCATTGAGGAGCGAATCGAGCTTTTGAGCGACACCGTTAAGGGGCTTGATAATGTTGAGATTGTCAGCTTTGAGGGCTTGCTCGCGGAGTATTGCAGACAGCACGGCGTAGACGCTATCGTCAAGGGACTCAGGGCTGTGTCCGACTTTGACTACGAGTTTCAGATGGCTATGGCGAACAAAAAGATTAACCCCGGGCTTGAAACAATCTTCCTGACCGCCGACAGCGACTCAATGTACCTCAGCTCGAGTATGGTTCGCGAAATCGGCTCAATGGGCGGAGATATAAGTAATTTTGTCCCCGAGTGTGTTCACGACAGAATTGTCAAAAAGCTCAAAAAGAATTAGTTAGATATGTCCGGCACCGCCGGCTGATAAAATAAAATATAACTTATAATAATATAAGGGAATAGGAGTGGAGAAAATGAAGGTTGATGATTTAATTTTACAGCTTCAGGATTTAATCAATGATTCAAAAACAGTTCCCCTTTCGGGCGGCAAGGTTATGGTAAGCAGCGATGAGGTTTACGACATTATCGAGCAGATTCAGGACGCTATGCCCGCAGAGGTAAGACAGGCAAAGAATATTGTTGCCGACAGAAAGCAGATTCTTGCCGAGGCTAACCGCGAGTCGGAGAACATTATCCGTGCGGCTGAGGAGCGCAAGAAGGTTATGCTCAACCAGAGCGAGCTTGTAAGAGAAGCTCAGGCTAAGGCTAAAGAGATTGTTGACGACGCGAAAACAAAGTCGGCTGAAATCAGAAAAGCAGCTAACGTTTATGTTGACGGCATTATGAAGCGCACCGAGGAGAGCCTCAGCACTCAGCTTAACGAGGTTAAAAAGACCCGCGCGAACATTATCAATTCCCAGAGAGCTAAGCGCGAGGGATAATATTTATTTCGCATTACGACAGACGGCGTTCGCCGTCTGTTTTTTTATGCTCTGCATCATTGGAAATAATGAAAAAAAGACTTCCATTTGTACGATTTTGATATACTGACTTGCGCTTGTTTGTATAAATCCGACAAATTGTAATTATTTTTTATATTTTAGTAACTTTTTCTTGATTTTTCCTCTTAGATGTATTATAATAGTAGCACACAGTGTCATTTAGTGTCATTTTGTGATATCAAATGGCAAATTAAACTAAGATTTGCAGATTTTGGAGGTGAACCGAGTGTTTTTAGGAACTTCTGACCACAGTATAGACGCCAAGGGCAGAATTGTCCTGCCTGCAAAGTTCCGTGAAGAACTCGGCGATACCTTCTACATCGCAAAGGGCTTTGACAGTCCGTGCGTACAGGTTATGTCAAGGGAGCAGTTTGAGCGGATTATAGCGAATATCAAGGAGCTTCCCGCGGACAAGGCAAGGGCACTTCAGTACGCCTTTACCGCGACGGCGGCGGAGGTTTCCCCGAACGCCTCGGGCAGAATTATGATTCCGCAGTCGCTGAGAAAGGCGGCTGAGCTTGAGGACGAAGCAGTTGTTCTGGGTATGGACACCAGAATTGAAATCTGGAACAAATCCAAGTACGACGAGTTCAGCGGATCCAATAAGGACGTGCTCGGCGAAGCGGTCGCGCTTCTCAGGTTTTAGGAGGACGAAATGGAGTTTTCTCATATTCCCGTTCTTCTTAATGAGACAATCGAAGGGCTTAACATCAACCCAAACGGCATCTATGTTGACGGCACAGCCGGCGGCGGAGGACATTCCGGAGAGATTCTTAAACGCCTTACAAGCGGCAAGCTGATTTGCATTGATCAGGATCCCGACGCTATTTGTACGCTGACAGAGCGTTTTAAGAAAAATGAAAACGCATTGATCGTCAAGGGTAACTTTGCCGACATCAGAGAACTGCTCGTTCAGCGCGGAGTTTGCAGGGTAAACGGTGTGTTGCTTGATATCGGCGTATCTTCCCACCAGCTCGATACATCCGAAAGGGGTTTTTCATTTCACGAGGACGCTCCGCTCGATATGCGGATGAGCCAAAAGGGAACGACAGCGGCTGATTTGGTAAATTCACTGCCGTATGAGGAGCTTAAAAAGATTATCTACGATTACGGCGAGGAAAAGTACGCGCCATCTATAGCAAAGGGCATCGTGGAAAGCCGTCAGCAGAAGCCTATAGAAACAACCCTTGAGCTTGCGGAAATCGTCAAAAACAACGTTCCGCAAAGGGTCAGGCGCGACGGACATCCGGCGAGGAAGACCTTTCAGGCGATTCGAATTGCCGTAAACAACGAGCTCGGAGTACTTGAAGAAGGACTTGACGGTGCTTTTGAGCTGCTCGGAAGCGGCGGAAGACTCGCGGTAATCACCTTTCACTCGCTTGAGGACAGGATTGTTAAGCGAAAAATGGCGTCTTGGGCACAGGGCTGCACCTGTCCGAAGGACTTTCCGGTGTGTGTGTGCGGCAACAAGCCGAAGGTACGTTTGATTACACGAAAACCCGTTTGTGCAAATGAAACAGAATTGACTGAAAACCCGAGAGCAAGAAGTGCAAAGTTGAGAATATGCGAAAAAATTTGAGAAATTTCTTCTCAACACTGGACAAATCGAGAGTTTTGGTGTAAAATTATAACAAAGTTGTAAATTATGTTACAACTACAACCGGTTGTGTTTTAAGAAAATGTAATCACTAAATGTTCCATTTTCTGTGAAATGTCCGTAAAATCGGACAGATTGTGTGTTATTTGTTGAAACGAAATTGTTAAAATTTTGAAACTTTTTTGCTTTATGGAAAAATAAAGCAGAATTAAGTGTGTTTTATGAAAATTTTTTGATAGTAGAAAGGCACAAGGTGCATTCCAATGGCATATGAGAATAATAATGCCGCTTACGACTTAAGTCTTTTTGACGAGGATCTTTACACCTCGGCAGCTCCCGAAAGAGAGCTTGAAGATGAGCCCGTAAGAAAGGTTAAGAAAAAACAGAAAAGTAAAATAGTTGAGTTCTCCGAGGAGAATGTCAATAAGGCAAGACGCCGCAAGCACAACCCCGCAAAGCTGATTATCGGCGGTTTATGCGCGGCAGTCGTAACCTTTGTAATCGGCGCGATCATCGTAGGTCAGGTTCAGCTTACCGAGCTTAACCAAAAGATTATTTCAGCGCAGGAGACGTTGGCGGACACTCAGAGTATTTACACTCAGAACCAGATGAAGCTGGAGGCAAGCCTCTCGAACGCGGAAATTGAAAAGCACGCAACCGAGGTGCTTGGTATGACCAAAGCCTCAAACGCTCAAAAGGAATTTGTTTCTATCGAGAGCGGCGACAAAGCAGAGGTTTCTGCTCAGAAAGGTGAAAATATTTTCACTCAGTTTATTGAGTCAATTAAAAATCTTTGGTCATAACATTCATTAGAATTTAATATATTATAATGAAAATGAGAGTTAAGACAAAGTCTTGGCTCTCTTTTTGCAGTTAGTTCGTTTTGCATATGTATGAATTAATTTGACTGAGTTTGGAATATTTCGGCGCGATATATGTTAAAAAACTGTTATTTGCCCAAAATGTTCCATTTATGAATATCATTTAAATCTCTGTAAAGGAGTTTTATTTTGGAAGATAATGAAAAAAAGGCAAGAGGCACCAAAAAGCGCGCCGAACGCGGTCCCAATCAAAGACTCAGACAGCGCACGGCGGTGCTCATAATAGTAATACTCGTAATCGGCTTCGGAGCTGCTCTTATCAGACTGTCTTTCCTGACGCTTGTTCAGGGAAGCTCGCTTCAGGAAGCTGCCGTAAGCCAGATGCTCCGCGATACGACAATCAACGCCAAGCGCGGTACAATTTTCGATACCAACGGCAAGGTGCTCGCGGAGAGCGCGTCTGCTTGGCAGGTCGTGCTGTCTCCTATAAACTTTAAGGACGACAAGCAGCGCGAGGCTGCGGCGAGCGGACTGTCGGAGATTTTGGGCGTTGACTATCAAAATGTCCTTGAAAAAACCCAGCAGAAAAGCTACTACGTTGTTGTTAAGCGCAAAATCGAGGTTGAAGCGCGCGATCAGGTAATGGCACTAATGGATAAGCTGTCAAAGGAATACGACTGCGACGGCGTAATTCAGCTGCTCGACGACTACAAACGCTACTACCCGAAGGAAGAGCTGGCGTCCTGCGTAATCGGCTTTACCGGCGCGGACGAACAGGGACTTGAGGGCGTTGAGTTTAAGTATGACGACTACCTCGCCGGCACACCGGGACGAATTGTTACCGCCGGAGACGCGAGAGGAACGAATATGCCGTTCCAGTATGAGCAAAATATAGAGGCAGAGGACGGCAACAACATCTACCTCACCATTGACGAAACAATCCAGTCAATCTGCGAAAAATATATGGCGCAGGGCATTGAGGAAAACAATGTTAAAAACCGCGCGGTATGTATTGCGATGGATGTTAACACCGGCGCGATTTTGGCGATGGTTACTGCGAACGGCTATAACCTCAACGACCCGTACACGCTGCCCCAGGAAACCCAGCAGAAGATTAACGAGCTCCCCGAAAAGGAGCGTGAAAAGGCAGAGGGCGAGGCACTGTCGGCAATGTGGCGTAACAAGGCGGTTGCCGATACATATATGCCCGGTTCGGTATTCAAGATGTGCACCGCTTCAATGGCACTTGAAGAGGGCAAAATCACCGATGACACAACCTTTGTCTGCGGCGGTTCGTTTGTTGTAGACGACAAGACTATTAACTGTCACGCCCTCGGCGGACACGGCAACCAAAACTTTACCCAGGCGATATGTAACTCCTGTAACCCGGCGTTTATCCAAATCGGACAGCTCGTCGGCATGAATAAGTTTAGAGATTACTACCGCGGCTTCGGCTTTGCCGAAAAGACCGGAATCGACCTTCCGGGCGAGGCTGATGACAGCTTCTGGCCCGAGGGCACAATGAGCATGGTCGATTTGGCGGTTGCCTCGTTCGGTCAGAACTTCTCGATTACACCTATCAGCATGATTACCGCCTGTGCGGCGGTTTCCAACGGCGGTTATGTATTGCAGCCGTATGTAGTTTCAAAAATCACAGACGCGAAGGGCAACGTAATTAAGAATGTTGAGAAAAAGGTTAAGCGTCAGGTTATTTCGAAGGAAACCTCGGATAAACTAAATGAAATTTTGGGTTATAATACCGAGACAGCAGGTGCTACCGCAGGTTATGTTTCGGGCTACAAGGTTGCCGGTAAAACCGGTACATCCGAGAAAATCGGCGTAGAAGATCCCGTCAGCGGCTTCGGTAAGGACTACATCGCTTCCTTCTGCGGCTACGCTCCGGCGGACGATCCGCAAATCGCGATGCTTGTGTTCTTCGATACTCCCGACGGCGGAGCCTACTACGGTTCGCAGGTATCATCGCCTGTATTCATCAACATTATGACCGAGGTTCTGCCTTACCTTGAAATCAAGACCGATTACAAGGAAGAGGATTTGGCGTTTATTGACGTATCTGCCGGCGACTACACCGGACTTTCGCTTGAAGAAGCTAAAAAGGCGGTTGAAAACGACGGCTTTACCTGTACGGTCAAGGGCTCGGGCAGCACTGTGCTGGCTCAGCTTCCCGCCGTATCTTCAAAGCTCGCTCCCGGAGGCAGCATTGTGCTTTACACCGACGAGGAGAGCAGGACTGAGAAGGTAACGGTGCCGAACTTCCTCGACAACACCGCTTCCTATGTTAATCAGGTTGCGGCAGGTTACGATTTGAACGTCAACTTTGACGGCGCGGTAAGCTCCGGCGGACTTGCGGTAGCTCAGGATATCCCCGAGGGTACCGAGGTATCTCCGGGTACGGTAATCACGGTTACCTTTGAGGCGTCAACCGACACCGGCTTTAACGATTAGCGCGTTTCGGCGTTAAATATGAAAGGAACGAAAAAATGATAGTTTACGGAATATGGACGTTTGCGGCGGCGGTACTCGCGTTTATAATTTCCGCCGTAACGGGTAAGTATTTAATCCCGTATCTGCAAAAAATCCACTTCGGACAGACAATCCTTGAGGACGGTCCGCAGTGGCATAAGGGTAAGCAGGGCACTCCGATTATGGGCGGTATTATGTTTATACTCGCCATAGTGGTTGTCGGAGTTATCAGCACGGTGCTTTACGTGCTGTTCGGTGCTCAGTTTGTCACCACGTTTTTCGCGGACATTCACGGCGAGGCAATCTATATCTTCGCAGGTCTCGGACTCGCGCTTGCCAACGGCTTAATCGGCTTTATTGACGATTACACTAAAGTTGCAAAGAAGCGCAACCTCGGACTTACCGCGCCCCAGAAGCTGCTGCTTCAGTTTGCGGTAGCCGCGGTTTACCTTGCAGTTTTGGGATTCTCGGGCTGCGGAACAAGCACCTATATTCCGTTTGTCGGCAACGTTGACTTAGGATTCTTCTATTATATTCTTTCGGCAATCGTTATTGTCGGAATTGTTAACGCGGTTAACCTAACCGACGGTATCGACGGACTTGACGGCTCGGTGACATTCTTTGTTGCCGTTGCGGTTATGCTTATCGCCAGCAGGCTCTACTACCTCGGCGTTACCGCCCTCAGCGCGGCTGTCGCCGGCGCGTGCCTCGGATTCCTGGTGTGGAATTTCCACCCTGCAAAGGTGTTTATGGGCGACACGGGCTCACTGTTCCTCGGCGGAATGGTGTGCGGACTGGCGTTCGCGATAAGAATGCCGATTCTGCTTTTGCCCCTTGGAATCGTTTACCTCTGCGAGATGTTCTCGGTTATTCTTCAGGTGGGCTATTTCAAGCTGACTCACGGAAAAAGGCTGTTTAAGATGAGCCCGATTCACCACCATTTTGAGATGTGCGGCTGGAGCGAGGTTAAAATCGTGGCGGTGTTCAGTGTCGTTACGGCGGTTTTCGGAGCATTATCTTTTGTTTTGGTACTATTCGGATAATTTTAATTAATCATATAAAACATCGTTGTTTGGAGGATGAATAATGGCTCCAAAAAAAAGAATGATATTTCAGGCGGACGTCAACCGCATTTATGACGAGGAATATCAGAGAGATCAGCGCGCGCAAAAGGAAAAGCTCTTTATAAGACCTTCGCGCAGGCGCAAAATGAAAAATGCCAAGTGGTTCGGCATCGGAATGGGCATAGATTTGCCGTTTTGCATTATTTTGCTTGTTTTGCTGACCATCGGAACAATAATGATGTTCTCGGCAAGCTACGCCTTTTCGTACTACACTCAGGGCGACAGCTACTATTACCTCGTAAGGCAGATAATCTTTATTGTAATCGGCTTAATCGCAATGTTTACGATGTCGTTTTTGAACTACAATAAGCTGCATAAAATCGCGCCGATAGTTTTGGGAGTGGCTTATTTTTCGCTGCTGCTTGTACTTGTTCTTCCGGCAGGCGAGGGCGGCGTAAAGCGTTGGATACCCCTGGGAATATTTAATATTCAGCCGTCTGAGATTGCCAAGCTGGGCGTAATCCTGTTCTTCGCTCACTGGGCAAGTAAATATTACAACAAAATGGAACTCCCGAAATACAGCATTCTGCCGGGCATAATAGTATTCGGCTCAATCGCGGTGCTCCTGTTTTTGGAGCCGCACTACTCGGGTATCGTAATCATCGGCATACTCACCGTGCTGATGCTCTACATAGGCGGAATGAAAACCAAGTATCTGCTTATAGGCGGCGGAGTGCTGCTGGGCTTGATTGTGATATTGGCTGTGACGGGCGGACTTTCCTACGCTATGAGCCGTATGGCAGGTTGGGGTCAGGCACTTGAATACACCGACGACAAAATGTGGTGGGACACCTACCAGACCAGAAACTCGCTGTACGCAATCGGCTCGGGCAGGCTTTGGGGACTCGGGCTCGGACAGTCAAGGCAGAAGTACCTCTACATACCCGAACCGCAGAACGACTTTATCTTCGCGGTTGTTGTTGAGGAGCTCGGACTTATCGGAGCGGCGATTATTCTGCTGATTTTTGCTCTGCTTATTTGGCGTGGAATTACGCTTTCGCTCAGGGCAAAGGATAAATTCGGCAAGCTGCTCGGAATCGGACTTACCTCGCAGATCGGTATTCAGGTAATCCTAAACATTCTGGTTATCACCGACTGGCTGCCAAACACAGGTATCAGCCTGCCGTTCTTCAGCTACGGCGGCAGCTCGCTGATTATGCTGCTCGCGCAGATGGGCATTGTGCTTTCAATCTCGCGCACGGCAAATATAGAGAGAACATAATCCGACCATCTATGCCTTCGGCGGTGCGTTTTGCGCAAAAACGCCGTGGGCAGAAGGGCTTTTAAAGGAGTAAATATGAAGGTACTGCTCGCTGGCGGCGGAACAGCCGGCCACATCAACCCTGCATTGGCTATTGCAGGGTATATAAAGAAAAAACAGCCCGAGGCTCAGATTCTTTTTATCGGCAACAAAACCGGTATGGAACAACGCCTTGTCAAAAACGCCGGATATGAAATTAAGTCAATCACAATCAGCGGCTTTCAGCGCAGCCTGTCGCCGAAGAGTATGGTCGCAAACGCCAAAACCGTGGGCAGAACCTTTACATCCTCGGCAGAGGCAAAGAAGATTATCAGGGAATTTGCGCCGGACATCTGCATCGGCACAGGCGGTTATGTTTCAGGCCCCGTTGTCCGCACAGCGGCAAAAATGGGAATCCCCTGTATTATTCATGAGCAAAACGCCTATCCCGGCGTTACCAATAAAATGCTCTCGCGCCGTGTAAAAAAGGTTATGCTGGCGGTTGAGGCAGCTAAAAAATACTTTGAAAACGCCGATGTTGTAATTACCGGCAACCCTGTCCGCGGAGAGATTTTGACCGCTGACAAGCAAACATCGCGCGAAAAGCTCGGGCTTGACGAGCGTCCGCTGGTGCTGTCGTTCGGCGGCAGCTTGGGCGCGCAAAAGGTAAACGATGCGGCGGCTCAGCTGATTGCAAGAAGTGCCGAGGACGGCAAATATCAACATATCCACGCCTACGGCGGCAACAACGAATCTTTCTTGGAAAGCCTTAGCGAAAAGGGCGTTAACCTTTCCTCGTGCCCGAACCTCGACATAAGAGCGTACATCGACAATATGAGCGATTGTATGGCGGCGGCTGACCTTGTAATCTGCCGTTCCGGAGCGATTACGCTAAGCGAGATTCAGGCGATGGGCAAGCCCGCAATCCTTATTCCGTCTCCGAACGTTGCGGAAAACCACCAGTACCACAACGCTATGGCACTTGTTAACAAGGGCGCGGCACAGCTGATTGAGGAGAGCGATTTGAGCGGAGAAACGCTCATAAACACCGTCGACTCAATGCTGGGCGACCCCGAAAAGCTCCGCAAAATCGGAGAAAACTGCAAAAAAATGGCGATAATCGACGCCAACGAACGGATTTATTCCGTCGTTAAAAAGGTTCTTAAATTAGTTTAACACTCGGCACGCTGACAGCATAAAATGAACTGAGATTCATTTAGAGGGTGTTAGTGTGTCAAAGCTGCTTGTTACGGGACGCAAAAAACTGTCGGGCGAGGTGAGTGTTCAGGGCGCGAAAAACAGCGTTTTGCCTATTCTTTCGGCAACTTTGCTCGCAAGGGGAGAGACCGTTTTATACAACTGCCCCGACCTTTCCGACGTTGAGGATTCCGTAAATATACTTCGTTACCTCGGCTGCAAAGCCGAGCGCAGCGGTCAAACCCTAGTGATTAACACCGACGGCTTTAACCGCTGTGATATTCCCGATTCGCTAATGCGAAAAACCAGAGGCTCAATCATATTTTTAGGCGCGGTGCTCGCCAAAACAGGCCGGGCAAAGCTCAGTTTGCCCGGCGGCTGTGAAATCGGCTTGCGCCCGATTGATATGCACCTGTCCGCGCTTAAAAAGCTCGGCGCGGAAATCCGCGAACGCCGCGGCTGTATCGAATGCCGCGCGCCTTACGGACTGAGCGGAGCGAAAATTTCGCTTGACTTCCCGAGCGTCGGCGCGACCGAGCAGGTGATTATCGCCGCGTGCCTCGCGCATGGAACGACCACGCTGACAAACGCCGCAAGAGAGCCGGAGATTGCCGATTTGGCAGACTTCCTTAACTCCTGCGGAGCTAAGGTTTACGGCGCGGGCGAAGGCGAAATTTTAATTGAGGGCACAGGACGTCTATCGGGCTGCGCTCACAGCATTATTCCCGACAGAATCGTAGCGGCAACCTTTATGTCGGCAGCGGCGGCTACGGGGTCCGAGATTGTACTTACAGACGTAATTCCTGCCCACCTCGGAGCGGTTATTTCCGCGTTTGAGGATATGGGCTGCAAAATAAATACCGACGGCACAAAGCTGAAAATTACCGCCCCGGTGCGCTTAGAACCGCTTAAGGCGGTCAGCACAATGCCGTATCCGGGCTTTCCTACCGACGCGCAGGCTCCGCTTATGGCAGCCTCCTGCACCGCTCAGGGAACCTCGGTATTTACCGAAAACATATTTGAAAACCGCTTCCGTCACACTCGCGAGCTCGCCCGGATGGGCGCGGAGATTAAAACCTGCGGCAGGGTTTGCGTGGTGTACGGCAGAGATAAATTATACGGAGCAAAGGTCGATTCCACCGACCTTCGCGGAGCGGCGGCACTTGTTGTAGCCGCGCTTTGCGCCGAGGGAAAAACGCGCATAGGCTCGCTTAGATACCTCGAAAGAGGCTACGAAAACCTCGAGCTATCGCTTTCCGCACTCGGCGCGGATATTAAAAAAATATAAAGTGAAAGTATATGAATGATAAAATAAAGGAAAGGAGGATTGCCCGATGAGCGAAATTTCTTCAAAAGAAAAACGCGAGCTTGCAAAACAGCGCAGGGAGGCGGCGAAGCAGGCTCAGAAATATCACAAAGAACAGAAAAAAAGGGCAAAAAAATCCTCTGACGCTACCCAACAGGTGAAGCTGCCCAAGCGTAAAAAATCTTCCGGAAGCAAAATCGAAGAGGCGGTTAACTCGGGCAGAACAACCAAATTTGAAAAAATCAGCCGTGAAGAAAAATTCAGGCGCGAGAGCGAGGAGCGAATCCGCAACCTCAAGCCGCACGATTTTGAGGACGGCTATTACATAGACGAGTACAGCGAAAAAAAGCGCAGCGAACGCCGCGCAAAGGTTATCCGCAAGCAGGAGCAGGAGGTTATCAGGCGCAATAAAAAGCCGATTACCCAAAAGCAGGCACGCAACCGCAGAATTATTATTGCTTCCGCAATTCTCCTAGCGGTGCTTGTTGTCGGAGCTGTGCTCAGTCTGACGGTTCTTTTCAAGACCGAAAAAATCGACATTGAGGGCGACGAGTATTACTACGAGGATCAGATTATCGCGTTCAGCAACGTAAGTTTGCAACAGAACATCTTTTTGGCGGCCATCGGCGGAACTCCGCAGGAGATTGTCAAAAACCTTCCCTACGTTGAGGACGCGAAAATCGGCTTTGCAGTCCCCGATACCGTCACTATTAAAATTACAAACGCTTTGCCGTCCTACTATGTAAAGGACGGAGACAACTACCTTATCGTCAGCTCAAAGGGCAGAGTGCTTGATACCGAAACCGAAGAACCCGATAACGCCGCCGAGCTTATCTGTAACGACTACAATAACAAGGAAGTCGGCAGCTATATTGAATTTGAGGACAAGTCTGTTCCCGATATTCTCGAGAGCGTGGCAAACAGCCTGAAGGCTAACGGCCTTGACAATATTAAGGCCTTTGACGTAACCGACACCTCGGCGATTACAATCGACTACGCCGGAAGAATCAAGATTAACATCGGCGTGGCAGAGGATATTGACTATAAAATCAAGACCGCCGCGGCGATTATCACCCAAAAGCTCGACCCGAACAAAACAGGTCAGGTTTACGGTACGCTCGACGTGTCTACCTGCAGTAAAAACAAGATGTCGCACTACAAGCCTGCCGAAACCACTCCGGCAACCGAGCCGGCCACAACCGCGCCTGCGCAGAACACCGATGGCAGCGCAAACGACTGGAACGCCAATAATAACTATGACGCGAATAATTCCTACGACGGGAACGCTAACACCTATGATAACGGCGCGGCTTATGACAACGGCGCGGCGTATGATAACAATTACGGAGTCTACGATAACGGCGGTTACAACGCTGTCGATAACGGAAACTATTACGCAGGTGATTTAGGCGGAGGCGGAGCCGACGGAGCGGCACCGTATTAAGCGGCAGATTTACGCCCCGGTAAGTAAACAAGAAATAATTTCATCGAAAAATATCAAGAAAAAAAGCACAAAACCATTGATATTTTTTAACAAGTGTGTTACTATATAAAATGCAGAATAGTAAATTAGGATATTATGCGACTTTTTATAGAGACCTATAAGGATTATTAAGGAGGATAACAAAATGGCTTTTGAGCTTGAACTGGAAAATGAGTATATGCCTAAAATTAAAGTAATCGGCGTCGGCGGAGGCGGCGGAAACGCTGTAAACCGCATGGTTGCCATGAACATTAAAAACGTTGAATTTATCGCTATCAACACCGACGGCCCGGTTTTGAGACTTTCCAAGGCTTCGCAGAAGGTTCAGATCGGCGAAAAGCTCACACGCGGCAAGGGCGCAGGCGCAATGCCTTCAATCGGCCAGAGTGCCGCTGAGGAGAGCAAGGAAGAAATCGCCGAGCTCCTCAAGGATACCGATATGGTATTCGTAACCGCAGGTATGGGCGGCGGCACCGGTACAGGCGCGGCTCCCGTAATCGCCAAGATTGCCAAGGATATGGGCATCCTCACAGTAGGCGTTGTTACAAAGCCTTTTGCTTTTGAGGGTAAAAAGAGAATGACTCAGGCTGAGCAGGGTATCGCAGAGCTCACTCCCTGTGTTGACTCGCTTATCATCGTTCCTAACGAGGGACTAAAAAAGGTTTCGGACGAGCCTATCACACTTCTTAACGCTTTCGAAATTTCCGACGACGTTCTCCGTCAGGGCGTTCAGAGTATCTCTGACCTCATCCTTCTTCCCGGTCTTGTAAACCTCGACTTTGCGGACGTTACCTCGGTAATGAAGGACGCAGGCTACGCTCATATGGGTATGGGCAAGGCTTCCGGTAAGGACAAGGCTAAGGTTGCCGCTGACAAGGCTATCTCAAGTCCGCTACTCGAGACTTCAATCGACGGCGCAAAGGGCGTTATCATCAACATCACAGCTTCTTCCGATGTAAGCCTCGAGGATATCGACACCGCTTCTACCATGATTAAGGACAAGGTTTCCGAGGACGCGAACATTATCTGGGGTGCTGTTATCGACGACAAGATGAACGACGAGATGAGCGTTACCGTTATCGCAACAGGCTTCGGCACAGACGGCGTTCCGTCAAATCCCCAGCCCGTTATCGACAATGTTATAGTTGACACTCCCGAGGAGGACAATACCTCAAAGGCAACTAAGGACAAGACCGATGACGACGATGACACCTTCTATGACATTATGTCAATCTTCAATAAATAATCAAAGCATAAAAACGCCGGCGTGATTAATTTCACGCCGGTTTTTGGTTTTAAACCATATTTTCCAAAGCCTTTGACCTAAATTCGTCCGTGTCAAAAAACTCATAAAGTGATATTTCAAAGCCCTCGCATATCAGCTTTATGGTGACGATTCCGGGATTTTGGCTTTTTCCGTAAAGAATATTTTTTATTGTGGAAGGAGCCACCCCGGATTTCAACGCTAAATGATGAATTGACATAGAGTTTTTTTCAAGCAAATAAAGAATTCGGTTTTTAATTGTAGTGTAAGTATCCATAATTTTACCCCCAATAATCCAATTATAAAAACTATTCTTGACAAAAGTGGGCTATATATGATACAATATAGACTACAAATAGCCCATATGCTATTTAAATATCAAGGAGGAAAATATGAAAAAACTAATCATCACAATTATCGCCGCAATTATAGCTGTTTCACTATGCGCTTGCGGCTCAGCCCAAAAAACTGCTGAAAGCAGCAGCTCCGACGCAAATTCGCAATCGGAACAATCAAATGTTTCTTCACAATCGGAGCAAACAGACGCATCATCGCAAACGGAGGAAAGCCAAGGCAGCAATAAAAGAGACGAGCTTTTAAGCTTTCAGGTAGAAATAAACGGTACAAAGCTTACAGTTCCTTTTGATTATTCACAGATTGCCGCTCTCGGCTACACTGTTGACAAGGATGAGAATTTGAAGCCAAATACATATACTATAGGTACATTTGTTAAAAATGCCGAGGGAGATTCGCTGCAAGTTCAATTTTGGAACGGCTCTAAGGAGACAAAAAAGTATTCCGAGTGCCAGATAAGTCAAATTGAATTCAGATTTGATAATAAGGCTAATGTAGTTTTACCGGGAAACGTAAAGTTTGATGAACAGGTGACTCCGGAAATGGTTATAGCCGCATACGGTGAAGCTGACTACGATAATAATAAGGATGACTATCGCTCTATTAGTTATGAAAACGGCGCATATGAATCGGTTAAATTTATGCTTTATAAAGATGATAAGTTAAAGCATGGCAGTACGCTGACGATTAACCATATAGAAAGGTAAACACATAATTAATAAAGAGTAAAGAAAAAAGCACTTTCACATAGATTGTGACAGTGCTTTTTTTGTGTTATATTCAGTTTTCCATCTGCTTGCCCAAAAACGCCGCCGCGGACTGCGCCAGCTTAATCTCGGGCGCGGACGGCACCTTCATACTGTCTGAGCTGAGCATTACCACCGCGCCCATCACGTCGCCCGAGGCGATAATCGGGTAAATCACCGCGGCGTTCTGCTCAATTCCCTCAATCGGCTGAACATTGTTTAGCGTGCGCTCGGTCGCAGAGTAGCTCTTGCGGTTGTCCATATAGTTTTCGAGCACAGGGCTGATTCGCCGCTCCAAAAACTCCCTTTTAGAAACTCCCGCCGCCGCGATAACGTGGTCGGTGTCGCATATCAAAGTCGGCAGCGAGCTTATCCTCGCAATAACGTCGGCATACTGCCCCGCAAACTCCGACAACTCCCCGACAGGCGAGTACTTCTTAAAAATAACCTCCCCGTCGGTAGCAGTGTAAATCTCCAGCGGGTCGCCTTCTCGGATACGCAGCGTCCTGCGGATTTCCTTCGGGATTACAACCCTGCCCAAATCATCAATTCTCCTGACTATTCCCGTAGCCTTCATATCTAAAATCTCCCTTATAATTTAATAATTAGCAAAATCCTTGCACGATTATTGTTTGAGATAGAAATATTTTTATGCGTAAAAGGTTGTGGGATAAACCGGAAGTTATTATTTGTTATAAAATAATTTAATATTTATATTGACATTGTGTCAGAATAGGTATATAATATATTTACTGACAGAGTGTCAGAACAGACTTTATATATAAGTGCTCACAGTAAAGGAGAGATAAATTATGAGTAAAAAGTTAGTAGCGTATTTTTCCGCAAGCGGCACAACCGAGGCGGTAGCGAAGAATTTGGCAAAGGCGGCAGGTGCGGATTTGTATGAGATTAAGCCTGCTGTCGCCTACACAAGAGCCGACCTTAACTGGCAGGATAAAAACTCACGCAGCTCGCTTGAAATGCGCGATAAAAGCTCGCGTCCCGAGCTTGCCGACGCAAACGCGAATATAGCGGAGTACGACACAATCTTTGTCGGATTTCCCGTTTGGTGGTATGTCGCGCCGACAATTATCAACAGCTTTTTAGAGGCGTACGATTTCAGCGGAAAGAAGGTTGTTTTGTTCGCAACCTCGGGCGGTTCCGGCTTTGGCAAGGCAGTTGCAGGCTTGCAGCCGAGTGCTCCCGGTGCGGTGATTGTCGAGGGAGAAATTCTAAACGGCAGACCGGGTGAAGCTAAGCTAAAGGCTTTTGCCGAGAAATACTGATATCTTTTATGAGCTGTTTTATGACAGCTCATTTTGATTTATATTCTTGAAAAACCTCCTTCCGCGTGATATATTATATATAGATAGAATTAGGAGGAAAATATGACGGAAGTTTTAATGTATAATATAGAGGACGGCAAAAGACTAAAAATTAAGCTGCTCTGCAATAAACTAAATATCAGGGCGAGAGAGATAGAAAAATCCGAATTTGGGCTAAAAATTTCAACCTTGCTCGGAATTGATGACGACAAAACAGTAAAGCCTGATTCCGACTTTGACGGCGAGATGCTTTATTTGAGCGATTTTTACGGTTCAATGCTGAATATATTTTTGAATCAGCTCAAAAGGCAGAAAACGCCTGTCGCGCTTAAAGCAATCAAGACGGATTCAAACATAGGCTTTACCTCTTACGAGCTATATAATGAGCTGTGCGAGGAGCATAAAGCACTTAACTGAGACAGATAATGGGGCAAATGGAAATGGGTAAATCAAAAACTATAGTTTCGCTGATAATGAACGCGCTGATAGTGGTTTTCACAACGGCAATCGTTGTGTCGTACTTCACGGGCAAGCCGGGGGTTCTGATAAAGACCGGCTATGAGTCATTCAAATTCTTCACGACAGACTCAAATATATTGAGTGCGGTTGCGGCACTGATTGTGTTAATATTCGATATAAGAATTTTAACCGGCAAAAATAAAGAGATTCCGGGTTGGGCAGTGATGGCAAAGTACATCGGCACAACATCGGTATTGCTGACCTTTGCTACGGTAATGCTGTTTTTGGGACCGATGTTCGGCTATTACTTTGTGCTCAAGGATACAGCGTTTTATATGCACTTTGCAGGACCGTTGCTCGCTCTTATGTCGTTTTGGCTGTTCGAGACAAGCTATACCATTCCTAAACGGTTTATTCACCTTGCGGTAATCCCGATGGCAATATACGGCGCGGTGTATGTTATAGAGGTTTTAATAATCGGAGAGTTCGACGGCTGGGATGATTTTTACGGCTTCAATACAGGCGGAAGATGGTATTTGTCCATAGCGGCGATTTTGCTCGGTACATACCTGATTGCGATTGGTATCAGGCTTTTACATAATTACGCGGTAAAAAAGCATATGGAAAAGTCGTCGGAATAATTGTTTTTTTAAGACTATAAATTTTGAAAAAATTTCAAAAAAGTCTTGACATTTTCGCCGATAAGTGATATGATAATAACCGTCGCTGAGAGATAAGGCGAAAAGCTGAAGCGACACAGGCATTAACGTGGGAGCATAGCTCAGCTGGGAGAGCATCTGCCTTACAAGCAGAGGGTCATAGGTTCGAGCCCTATTGTTCCCACCAAATGGCCCGGTAGTTCAGTTGGTTAGAACGCTAGCCTGTCACGCTAGAGGTCGACGGTTCGAACCCGTTCCGGGTCGCCATTTTTGCCTCTGTAGCTCAGTCGGTAGAGCAGGGGACTGAAAATCCCCGTGTCGATGGTTCGATTCCGTCCGGAGGCACCAAATATGCGGATGTAGCTCATCTGGTAGAGCGCCACCTTGCCAAGGTGGAGGTAGCGGGTTCGAGCCCCGTCATCCGCTCCAAAACGAAAAGACACCCATAGGGTGTCTTTTCTTTTTGGTTTGCGGATAAGGGGCTCGAAGGCGAGCGATAAGAAAATGTGCCGGTGGCACATTTTCCGCGAGAGAGATACGCGAACATTACCAATTAAACACGCCGCATAAAACGAGCAGGAAGATTACACATTATACGAATAAACGTCATCCGCTCCACAGGGTGTCTTTTCTTTTTTGTTTACGGATAGGGGTGTGACGACGAAGGTTAACGAGCTCAGCAAGCTGAGCAAGTACAAGAACCTCGGCACAGAGGAGCTTTACCGCATAAACAATAAAGAAACCACTAAATTGTTTCAAGGAGCACAGGTCCCAATGCCTGTGGTGCTAAAAACAAATAACGGTTTCATACATAGTATAACTGGAGCTAATTCTCCTGTCAAGCCTAAATTTAGTTCTGTAACAGAAACTCAGCAGTTTATCCGTTGGTTTGGCGATTGGCAAAATAAACCAAAATCCGCAAGCAAAGTCGTAGATAAAGACGGCAAGCCGCTTGTGGTTTATCATCAAACAAATGCAGATTTTACAGTGTTTGATACCGAAATAAAAGGCGCAGAATATTATGATGATGAAACACCTATCGGAATATTCCTAAAGCCAAGCGATAGTGACATCGGAATAAATGGAAAAAAGCACAGTGTCGCAAGTGCAAAAATAAATGAAAAATCCTACTGGGATAGTTTCTTATCTGTAGCTTGTTTTGAGGATGTATATTATAATGTTATTTTCTCAGTCCGTTCTATTGATTCTGATGTTAGAGGTCAGATATATGACTCTTGGATAAAAAAAGAGGCTAATGCTTCCCACGGCGTCGGTACGCAGAATGAATCTGCCAACGAACTGCCGAATTACGGTAGCCAAATAGCCTCTACTAATATTATATCCGATTCCTCCTCAAAAATCAATACTCCTGACAAAAAATCTACCGACCGTTTCAACGACACCGACTATTTCGACGAGCTTTTCGATATGGGCGATGATTTATTCGAGGACGAGAGCAAACGCCAAACGCTTAACGAGCTTATCGACAAATATCCTGACGACGCGCTTATGCTCGGCGGTACGCTCGACGACTCAGTGAAGGAAGAACGCGATTTTGTCCTCGGTCTGCTCAAAGGCAAAACACTGATTGTCACCGATTACAGCGAGCCGGACATCCGCGAAAATTACGGAGACCTCAACCGCTACCGCTCAAAACTCGGTCACGGTTATATTGCCCTCGAACGGAACGCAAAGAAGAAGTTAGACGGAGTCCGCGGCGTATATATCAAAGATATTATTGCCGAGGTTCAGCAGGCTTACCCGGCACTTGTTGATAATTATGCCTTCTTTTGTTTTAATCAATTCCTTGTTTTAAAATCAAAACCATAGACTAAACTCCTTTTTTCTGCTATTATTAATTTATAAGAGCGTGATTTTATTTCAGAACGTGGAATGGGTTATGGAAAATTTCATAGTAATCCGCGCACAGGAAGAATATCAGCGCGCAGCATAGTCCTGCTCTACGATGAATATTTTGAGGCAGTATAATCGCCGCGATTGCCGTAGGTTTGATAATCAAACTGTACGGAATGATTTATAACAGGCTCAAGAGAAAAATAAAACGACCGTAAATATATAAAGAAGGTGCGCAATGCGGTTTGGAGATTTTATAATCAAAAGCAAGTCGGACTTGATTGACGCGGTTAATAAATTCGGATTTTTGCCGTTTTTTGAAAATTCAATAGAGGGCTTTTCGATTGAGGAGCATATCGCCCCCGAGTGTTGGTGGAATCCCGACGGCGGATTGTGGAGCGCGTGGAAGTGGAAGGGCCCTGTTATAAAAGAAACCGGCTGCGCGTACGGCAAGTTTTTTGAGAAAAAAGCGTGCTATATCAGCACCGAGTGGTTTCCGGATTTCGCGAATTACCGCCGTGACGGCTACGACTTTGACGCACGCTATGACGACGGTTTGGCACCTTATAAAGATAAATTGCTTTATGATTTAGTAGAGGGCAATTCTCCTGTAATCTCAAAACAGCTTAAACAGCTCGGCAATTACAAAAAGGGCGGCAACAAGGGCTTTGATACCATCATCACTCGCCTGCAGGCGCAGTGTTATGTCACCATAAGCGATTTTGTGTATATGAAGGATAAGTTCGGCAACCCGTACGGCTGGGGAGTGGCAGAATATTCTACTCCCGAGTGCTTTATGGGGGACAGCTTTACCGAAAAGGTCTACAGCTGCTCGCCCGGGGAATCATACGAAAAAATATTAAGTCACTTTTGTTCGCTGTTCCCGAATGCGGACATCAAAGAATTAAAAAAATTCATCAAATAAAAAGGAGAGGAAAATGAAAAAGACATTTACAATAAACGAAAACGGTAACAGTATTAAATGCCTGATGTATTACGCCGATATAAAGGCGGTGAGCAAAGCGGTGATTTGCGCTCACGGCTTCGGCGGAAGTAAAGGCAGCAAAGCAATAGAGAGGTTTTCCGACTACGTGCTGAAAAAGCACAAGGATGTTGTGATGATAACCTATGACGCTCCTGCTCACGGCGAGGACGTAAAAAGAAAACTTTTGCTCGGGGATTGCTTTGAGTATATCGAAATCGTGACCGCTTACGCAAAATTGCGGTTCAAGACGGACGAAGTATATGTTTACGCCACCAGCTTCGGCGGTTACCAGTACCTGAATTATATTTACGAAAACGGAAATCCATTCCGCAAGCTGGCACTGAGGTGTCCGGCGGTTAATATGTACGATATAATCAGTAGGCGGATTACCGATCCCGACGACATTAAGGCACTGTCAAGAAACAAGCCGGTACTGGTCGGCTTTGAACATAATGTAAGAGTTGACAATGAGTTTTTGGAAAAACTAAAAGCAACGGATGTTTTTGACCGTGATTTTAAAAAGTTTTCGGATAATATAATTATTATTCACGGCACAAAAGACGATGTAGTTAACTTTGATTTATCCAAGAAATTTGCGGATGAAAATAATATTAAGTTTGTCGAGGTAGAAGAAGCGGATCACACCTTTAGGAATCCCAAAAAGATGGATGTTGCGATAAAAGAGATAGTGGAATTTTTTGGCTTTTAAAATTTTTTCAAAAAAATTTTAAAAAATTTAAAAATCTCCTTAAATTTGTCAGGGTTTTGTCATAGTCTGTATGTT